>NZ_JBLNKT010000066.1:0-1086 GCF_048158525.1 Flavobacterium algoris | reverse complement strand
TGTCCCGTCCTGAAATAGCGATACACAAAAAAGATCGTTATGGAAGAAAACATAAATTATGTAAAACGCACCCAACGCGATTACAGTATGTCTTTAAAGCTTCAAATTGTTAGAGAAGTTGAGCACGGTAGTTTATCAATTACCCAAGTTAGAAAACAGTATGGTATACAATCCCGTTCAACAATAGTCCAATGGTTACGAAAATTTGGTAACTTTGATTGGGAAAACCAAACCCCTTTCAATATGACTAAGTCCCCTGAACAAAAGATTATGGAACTTGAAATCCAAGTCAAGTTATTAGAAAAACAAAAGGCTCTTTTAGAACGACAAGCCTATGTTGCAGACAAAAAAGCTATTCTGTTTGATATGATGATTGATTTAGCTGAGAAAGAATATCAAATCGATATACGAAAAAACTCTCCTCCCGAACAATCGACCATTTTAGAGAAAAAGAACAAAAAACAGTAGCATTTACCTGTTATTTGTTCGGGATAGACAGACAGGTTTATTATCGAAAAATAAGAAGAAAAACATCCAAACAAAGCAAAGCCAAAGAAGTGGTTTTACTGGTAAATGATATCAGGGAGACAATGCCTAGAGTGGGTACTCGAAAACTATATTATCTTTTGTTGGGTAAACTTCAATTAATGAAAATTGGAAGAGATAAGTTCTTTGATATACTCAGGGCCAATCATTTATTGATACAACCTAAACGAAGGTATCATGTAACCACTAATTCGCATCATCATTTTAGAAAACATCGAAATCGAATTTTAGATTTAGCAATAGACCGACCTGAACAAGTTTGGGTATCTGACATAACATACATCGGAAAAAGAGAGAATCCGTGTTATTTAAGCTTAGTCACCGATGCTTATTCTAAAAAGATTATGGGGTATTATGTAGCTGACAACATGAATACAGAAAGCAGTTTGAAGGCTTTAAAAATGGCTCTTAAACATAGAAATAACAAAAGTTTACCATTAATACATCATTCCGACAGAGGCATTCAATATTGTGCTAATGAATATCAAAAACAACTTAGTAAAAACAAGGTTTTATGCAGTATGACACAAAACTCAGATC
>NZ_JBLNKT010000064.1:0-1262 GCF_048158525.1 Flavobacterium algoris | reverse complement strand
TGGATATGCTAATAAAAACTGCACATTAAGTTAAGCTACATTTTTGTAATTAATTTGATTGTTAAATTCTTCAATTGTTGCATAATTCAATGCTGAATGTCTTCTTTTTCGATTGTACCAAATTTCAATATATTCGAAGATTTCCAGTTTCATTTGTTCTTTAGAAATCAATTTATTCCCATAAATCAATTCAGTTTTCAAGGATTTAAAAAAGCTTTCCGCTACCGCATTGTCCCAACAATTTCCTTTACGGCTCATACTGCGGGTTATTTTTTTATAGGAATCCAGAACATTTACAAACTTTTTACTGGCATATTGAACACCTCTGTCGGAATGAAAAATCAAACCTTCTTTAATATTTCGGTTTTTAACAGCCATTTTCCAAGCTCCAAGCGAGGTTTCGTCTGTACTCATTCCATCGCTCAAACTCCAACCTATAATTTTTCTATCGTATAAATCCATAATAGTTGTCAGGTACACAAATCCTTCTTTAGTTTGGATGTAGGTAATATCCGAAACCCAAGCTTTTGAAGGCATTTTTACAATAAACTCCCTGTTTAATACATTTTCGACGATTAAATAATTATGATTAGAGTTGGTTGTTACTTTAAATTTCTTGCTTAATTTACTTCGTAGTCCTAGCTGTTTCATATATTTCGCCACAGTTATTCTAGAAATTTTATAACCTAAACTCAGGAGTTCTAATGTTATTCTAGGGCTTCCATACCGTTGCTTGGATTCAAAATAAATCAACGTTATTCGTTCTTTTATGGTGATTTTTAGTTGCAACCTAGCAGTAATTCTTTGTTTTTTCCATCGGTAATAACTTCCGCTACTCACTTGTAGAACTTTGCACATTTTTTCAATCGGGAATAGTTGTTCATTGCTTTTAATGAAACTATAAATCATCGACCGCTCTTGGAAAAAATGCCGATTGCTTTTTTTAATATATCACGCTCCAACTCGGCATCTTTGAGTTTTTTCTCCAGTTCATGAATCTTTTCTTGCTCGGGAGTTAGTTTTAAATTTCCTTTTCCTGGAAAACTTCCTTCTCCAAATTCCTCGAACTCTTTGCGCCATTTATACAATTGCGGAGCTGTTACTCCTAACTCTCTGGCAAATTCTGATATGTTTGTTCTCTCGTAACTCAATTGGACTGCTTTCTCTTTAAAAGCTTTGTCATAAATTTTGCGCACTTGTTTCATAGGTTAAAATTAAGATTTATTTCTTAACTTTCTGTGATGGCTAAGTTAGCATGTCCA
>NZ_JBLNKT010000063.1:0-1763 GCF_048158525.1 Flavobacterium algoris | reverse complement strand
GAGGCTGTCCGAAAAGTAATTTTCGGGCAGTTTTTTTTGTTTATTACTTTGATTCTTCGTATTTTTAAGTACCAAAATCAGCGATTATGCAGCCAGTTTTTAAACCTCATTCGGTTCATCAGCAAGAACTTTTTCCATTGAATTTAAATGATTTGATCCCAGAGAATCATTCCGCTAGACTAATAGATAGTGTTGTTGACCAATTAGACATTTCAGATATAATATCGCAATATAAAGGGGGTGGAAGATCTAGTTATCATCCTAAAATGTTACTTAAAATATTGTTTTATGGATATCTAAACAATACATATTCTTGCAGAAAGATCGCAAGGGCTGCTAATGAGAATATTTACTTTATGTGGCTCTCTGGTGGGTTACAACCTGATTTTAGAACCATAAATGACTTTAGAGGAAAAAAGCTAAAAGGAAATATTGATAAACTTTTCAGTCAATTGGTTTCAATGATGGTTGATTTGGAACTCATTAGTTTGGAGAAGCAATTTGTAGATGGCACGAAAATAGAAGCTAATGCACATAAATATAGCTTTGTTTGGAAAAAGGCAGTTGAAAAAAACAAAGATCGACTTCAAGGCAAAATAAATGCTGTCTTAGCGGATATAGGTAGTGCTATCGAATCAGACATGGTGCACACTGATAACCAAAGCGACCCCAAGATTGATAGCGAGAAATTGCAAGAAAAAATTCGCGAGATAAACCAAAATATAAAAAAGGAAAAGCTGAGTAAACAGCAGAATAAATCACTTCAAAAATTAGAAAAAGAACAGCTTCCTAAGCTTAGAGAATACGAACAACACCTGGGAATTCTTGGCGAAAGAAATAGTTATGCAAAGACTGACACCGATGCTACCTTTATGCGCATGAAGGAAGATCATATGTTAAACGGGCAGTTAAAAGCAGCTTATAATATTCAGATTTCTACAGAAAATCAAATTATCACACACTATTCCACACATCAAACCTCTACCGATTTTACAACCTTAAAAAGCCATCTAGAGGGCTTTGAGAAAAACTATAAGAAACAATCCAAACAAGTTGTAGCCGACGCTGGTTACGGAAGCGAAGAAAACTATCAATTACTTGAAGGTAAGCAAATAGATTTTTTCATTCCTTACAATATGTACCGAATCGAACAAACTCGTAAGCATAAAAAGAATTTATTCCATGCGCAAAACCTCTTTTACAATAAAGAACAGGACTTTTTAGTTTGTCCAATGGGTCAAAGAATGCATAATATCTATACAAAAAAATCAAAAACTTCTACTGGTTTTGTACAACACCAAGCAGTATATCAAGCTAGTAACTGTGAGGGATGCCCTCTGCGAGGCCAATGTTTTAAAGCTCAAGGCAACAGGAGAATAGAAATTAATCATAAACTTCAAAGACTCAAAATTAAAGCCCGAGAGAATTTAGAAAGTGAGTTAGGAAGGGAAATTTATAGTAAACGATGTATTGAACCGGAACCTGTTTTTGGGAATATCAAACAAAACAAAGGGTTTAAACGATTCACACTAAATAAAATAGCCAAAGTAAATGTTGAATTTGGCCTAATTGCTATTGCTCACAATTTTTCCAAATGGATAGCAAAAGTCCGTTTGTCCAATTTTAAACCTATTTTTTACTTCATAAAGGCAATAAACAAACTTTTAGAACAATTATTAAGGCAATATTTTCAATTTTTAATAAATTTCTGCTAAATCAGGTATTCCTTAAAACAAGTAGAGGCTATCTTTTCAGACAACCTC
>NZ_JBLNKT010000061.1:0-1808 GCF_048158525.1 Flavobacterium algoris | reverse complement strand
GGTTAATAAATTGATATTAACTGCTCCTGCAACCACAGCTACATTAACATTGGCAGAAGGTAGTACCTTAGCAACAGCGGGTGCCTTTGCTACAACATTAACAGCAACAGCAGCAACGAATGTTACTTTGCCTGTTACAGGAACTCTTGCTACTTTAGCCGGAACTGAAATTTTAATCAATAAAACCTTTGTTGGACCAGCTTTAGGTACACCAGCATCAGGTGTAGCCACTAACTTAATAGGAACAGCATCAGGATTGAGCATTGGCGGTAACGCCGCTACAGTAACTACTATTCCCGCTTTAACAGGAGATGTGAATAACAATGCCAATGCAATAACAATTGTAGCCAATGCCGTTACTACGGGTAAAATTACAGACGCTGCAGTAACCTATGCCAAGATACAGAATGTAGGAGCAACTCGTTTGTTAGGTAACCCCACAGCAGCAGTAGCTGTTGCATCCGAAATAACAATAGGTAGTGGTTTAAATTTAACCACAGCAGGTGTATTGTCCGCGCCTGCTCAAGCCGTGGCCATTTCCATTAAAACAGGAGCATATACGGCTACTGCCGCTGATAATACCATTTTATGTGATGCTACTTCAGCGGGATTTACAGTGACATTGCCTGCGGCATCCGCTGCTGTTAATGCCATTTATAGTATTAGAAAAATAGATGAAACTGCCAATATTTTGTCTTTTACGCCTGCCATTTACGCCTCTGCTACAACCACATTTACCACTTTAAATTATTCCAGAACCATACGTGTTCAATCGAACGGGACCAATTGGTATCAAATTGATTAAACAAACGATATATTATTATTATTATTATTATGAAAATATCCGGTTTATTGACTGTAAGTTTATTGCTTTTAGGATGTAGTGTTTTTGCCCAAAAACAACAAAAAATAGGCGACAATACCACCAACATATCGCCTACCGCCTTGCTGGAGCTTGAGAGCACGACCAGAGGTTTTTTGCCGCCTCGTATGAATCGTGAGCAACGCAATGCAGTTTCTGCTGTACCGGGACTTATGATCTACTGTACTGATTGTGGCAATGGTCAATTTCAGGTGTATACTAATGTAAATTCCTGGTCAGGAATAACTTCTGTTGTTGATGTTTCAGGTGTTACTTGTGGTGCTTATGTTGCTGCGGGAGTGTTTAAAAAATTCATGTGCTATAACTTAGGCGCCACAAACACTTTTTTAGACCCACACATTCCAGTACAGGCCATACACGGTAATTATTACCAATGGGGCCGAAGTGCTGTGGTTGCCGATGCCAGTACTCAGGCAGGCGCAATTACAGGATGGAATACTGCTGCTGCTAACAATGGTGCGTGGGTAGATGGTAGCAAGACTGCCAACGATCCTTGTCCAGCTGGGTTTAGAGTACCTACAAAAGTACAATGGGATGGAGTTTTAGCAAACAACACCGTGAGTAGAACAGGTTCATGGGCTAATGATGAAAACTTTTCTACTGCAGTCAGTTGGGGTCCTACTGCCAGCACCAAAACCTTAACACTCCCGGTGGCCGGCTGGCGCATCCACACTGATGGTGCGTTGCACGACCGTGGTTACTCCGGCCTCTACTGGAGTAGTACTGAAAGTAGTACTGAGAGTAGTACTTACGCGTGGCACATGAACCTCAGCAGCACCAACGCCAGCAGCAGCAACTACTATCGTGTGTGCGGGTTCTCTGTGCGTTGTGTCTCAGAATAATTCGATTTATTTGATTATTTATATTTTTGGGAAAAGAGCAGCGTACATGTCCCATTTGTTTGAGTTGTGTTGCGCCAAGCACG
>NZ_JBLNKT010000060.1:0-2026 GCF_048158525.1 Flavobacterium algoris | reverse complement strand
ATGAGGTTTAAAAACTGGCTGCATAATCGCTGATTTTGGTACTTAAAAATACGAAGAATCAAAGTAATAAACAAAAAAAACTGCCCGAAAATTACTTTTCGGACAGCCTCTTTTTTTTTTATTCTTTAATTTTAACGAATTATCGGTAAAATTGTTTATTATTGTGTGTAATAATCGAATAACTCCTGTAATATTAAAAGACTGCTAATATATTATGATAAATTTAATAGTTCATAATAATTATTTTTTTTTAGAAAAACAACATTAATAAATCATTAAATTTAATGTTGAATTATCACATACCCACAAAATATAGGGGGGTAAAATGAAAAATCAATAAAAATAAAACATTATACTCTTTTTTAATAGGGGGTTTAAAATCATTTTATATTTTTATCGAAATTTAAAACTAAAAACTATGCGAAAGATTATTTTAAGTGTGATATTAATCACAATTCTAGTATTATCCATTTTTTCAATTCATCTATTTGTTGAATCATCAACATTAGGTGCACATGTTGTTGCATTAAAATTAGATACGGGAGATACAGCTTGGATGATAGTTGCTACTGCTCTTGTATTATTAATGACTCCGGGACTTGGATTCTTTTATGGCGGAATGGTTGGTAAAAAGAATGTTATTAGTACCGTATTACAAAGCTTTATGGCAATGGTTATAGTTACCGTTCTATGGGTTGTTGTTGGATTTGGATTATGTTTTGGACCATCAATAGGTGGGCTTATAGGAAATCCTATGCCAAACTTATTTTTTCAAGGAGTAAGTGCCAACACTGCTTGGGAATTAGCTCCAACAATTCCAATGATTTTGTTTGCTTTATTTCAAGCTAAATTTGCAATTATTACACCAGCCTTAATAACAGGAGCTTTTGCGGAACGTGTTCGTTTCTGGGCTTACTTATTATTTATGGTTTTATTCATATTATTCGTTTATGCACCTTTGTGCCACATGACATGGCATCCTGATGGATTGTTATTTGGATGGGGAGTATTGGATTTTGCCGGTGGAACTGTTGTACACATGAGTGCAGGATGGGCTGCTCTTGCTGGAGCAATGTTCTTAGGAAAAAGAAAAGTACAAAAATCAAATCCTGCTCGTATTACTTATGTATTATTAGGAACAGGTTTATTATGGTTCGGTTGGTTCGGTTTCAATGCTGGATCTGCTGTTGGAGCCGGAAGTCTTGCTGCTCAAGCTTTAGGAACTACTACAGTTGCTGCTGCTGCTGCTGCAATGGGCTGGGTCTTTCTTGACAAAATCCTTGGACACAAACTTTCTGCAATGGGAGCTTGTATAGGTGCTGTTGTAGGTTTAGTAGCTATTACACCTGCTGCTGGATTCGTAAGCATTCCTCATGCAATGGCAATTGGTATTATTGCGAGTATTGTAAGTAACCTTGTAGTGAGTAAATTCCCTAAAGGAAAAATTGATGACGCTTTAGATGTATTTGCTTGTCACGGTGTTGGAGGTATGGTAGGTATGCTTTTAACAGGTGTATTTGCATCAAAATCTGTAAATGCGATTGTAGGAGATAACCAAGGTTTAATTTTTGGTGATGCTACTTTGTTTTTAATTCAATTAAAAGCATTAGTTCTTGTTTCAGTATTTGCATTTTCAGTATCCTATTTCCTTTTCTTTATTGTAAATAAAATTACTCCTTTAAGAGTTTCTGAAGAAAAAGAAGAATTAGGTTTAGATATTTCTCAACACGGAGAATACCTATAAATCATTTTTCTAAATAAATCAAAGCACTATGAAAATTCGTTTTCATAGTGCTTTTTTTTGTTCCAATTCAAATTAAAATAAATATAAGTCTAAGCTCCAAAGTAAATCCTCTAAGGTGTTGCAATACAAATTATTGCTCTATAAAATATATCAAATAACTAATAGAACCCGTTGGGTGTAATTAAATGATTTGATTTTTGATATTATTTATTGGTCTATCAAAGATAAATTTATTGATATATTGAACCAATGTTAATGCTGTTATTTTTGCTAAAATTCTTG
>NZ_JBLNKT010000059.1:0-2291 GCF_048158525.1 Flavobacterium algoris | reverse complement strand
TACTGCTACCATTAACCCTGCCGGGGGAACTGCTCCTTATACAATCACTCCTGCACAAACAGGATTGAATGCCGGATTGCATACCTTCACTATTACAGATGCGAAATTATGTACTGTAAATAAAGACGTTACCATAACTGACGGTGACGGTACTCCTCCAGTAATTAGTCAATTACCAAATGAAACAACAATTAATTGTCCTGCAAAACCTGAGTTTGCACAAGCAACTGCAACGGACAATGTAGACACATCTGTTTCTTTAACTTTTGGCGATGTAACTACTCAAGATCAATGTGCAGGTTCTTATTCTGTAACAAGAACTTGGACAGCTGTTGACGATTGTGGCAATACTTCAACAAAATCACAAAAAATCAATGTTCAAGACATCACTGCTCCTACTTTTACAGTACCAACAAATATTACCATAAATGCTGGTGCAAATTGCATCGCAAACAGCAATCCTTCTGTAACAGGTACAGTAACAAACATAAACGACGCATGTGATTCAAATCCAACAGCTACTTATATCGATACAGAATGTTTTGGAGTTACAGAAAACAATGGATCCATAAATGCTGGAAATGGTAATTATTTTCCCTTTACTATTTCAGGATTTGATGATTTATCAGCAAGTAATATTGAAAAAATTGCTTTATCCTTTGAAACAAATCAAGGAAAAGGAAGAGCTGAATTCACTTTAGTTTCTCCTAGCGGACAAGGAGTGATATTAGTTGGTCCATATTGTACAGGTGGAAATTGTGATGATGCTACATCGAATTCACAAGAATTATATTTACCTGTATTTTATCCAAATAGCTCTGGTTACACTCAATGGAATAATGCTAATTTTATTCAAGATGGGATAAATCAAAATATGACTCCAAACGGAGGAACTACATCTCCAAATATAATCAATGGGTTAACTTCTTATGTATCAAGTTTTGAAAATCTTACTGGACCAATGAATGGTACTTGGTTTATTTATTCAAGAAAACAAGCAAATGTAAATGGAAGCATAGATTTTAACAGTATTTGTTTAACCCCAGCCAGTTCTTGTACAAGCAATAAAGTCATTACAAGAACATGGACGGTTACAGACGCTTGTGGTAATTTTTCTAAAGCAATTCAAACAATAAAAATTCAAGATAAAACTGCTCCGGTATTGAGCGAGGCTCCTGCCGATGTAACCGCAGAATGTTCTGCAGTTCCTGCTGCAGCTACTTTAACGGCTACTGATAATTGTGATGCGGCTCCTGTAGTGATTTTCGAAGAAGTTAGAACTGACGGAAATTGTGCCAGCAACTATACGCTAACCAGAACTTGGACTGCGACAGATGTTTGTGGAAACACTGCTTCTAAAGCACAGGTAATTACCGTTCAGGATAAAACTGCTCCGGTATTGAGCGAGACTCCTGCCGATGTAACCGCAGAATGTTCTGCTGTTCTTGCTGCTTCTACATTAACGGCCATTGATAATTGTGATGCGGCTCCTGTAGTGACTTTCGAAGAAGTTAGAACTGACGGAAATTGTGCCAGCAACTATACGCTAACCAGAACTTGGACTGCGACAGATGTTTGTGGAAACACTGCTTCTAAAGCACAAGTAATTACCGTTCAAGATAAAACTGCTCCGGTATTGAACGAGGCTCCTGCCGATGTAACCGCTGAATGTTCTGCAGTTCCTGCTGCAGCTACTTTAACGGCTACTGATAATTGTGATGCGGCTCCTGTAGTGACTTTCGAAGAAGTTAGAACTGACGGAAATTGTGCCAGCAACTATACGCTAACCAGAACTTGGACTGCGACAGATGTTTGTGGAAACACTGCTTCTAAAGCACAGGTAATTACCGTTCAAGATAAAACTGCTCCGGTATTGAGCGAGGCTCCTGCCGATGTAACCGCTGAATGTTCTGCAGTTCCTGCTGCAGCTACTTTAGCGGCTACTGATAATTGTGATGCGGCTCCTGTAGTGACTTTCGAAGAAGTTAAAACAAACGGAAATTGTACCAGCAACTATACGCTAACCAGAACTTGGACTGCGACGGATGTTTGTGGAAACACTGCTTCTAAAGCACAAGTAATTACCGTTCAGGATAAAACTGCTCCGGTATTGAGCGAGACTCCTGCCGATGTAACCGCTGAATGTTCTGCAGTTCCTGCTGCTACTACTTTAACGGCTACTGATAATTGTGATGCGGCTCCTGTAGTGACTTTCGAAGAAGTTAAAACAAACGGAAATTGTACCAGCAACTATACGCTAACCAGAACTTGGACTGCGACGGATGTTTGTG
>NZ_JBLNKT010000058.1:0-3628 GCF_048158525.1 Flavobacterium algoris | reverse complement strand
GATATGTTTGTTCTCTCATAACTCAATTGGACGGCTTTTTCTTTGAAAGCTTTGTCATAAATTTTGCGCACTTGTTTCATAGGTTAAAATTAAGATTATTTCTTAACTTTCTGTGATTGCTAAGTTAGCATGTCCAAAGTGATCAAAGTAATTAGGGAGAATGACCCAGATAATATTATTCTTGTGGGTTGCCCGCATTGGGATCAGGATATTCATCTTCCAGCTGCAAATCCTATAAAAGGCTGTGATAATCTAATGTACACGATGCATTTTTATGCAGGCACACATGAAAAATGGTTGCGGGACAGAACCGATGAAGCTATAAAAAGCGGATTGCCGGTCTTTGTTTCAGAATGTGCAGGAATGGAAGCTACTGGTGACGGACCTTTGAATTACGTGGCTTGGCAGGAATATATTGATTGGATGGAAGCTAGAAAATTGAGTTGGATTACTTGGTCCGTTTCTGATAAAGAGGAGAGTTGTTCTATTCTAAAAAAATCCGCTAATTCAGATGGTAATTGGAAAGAGGAGGATCTGAAAGAATCAGGAATAAAGGTTCGGGAACTTTTGCGAAAGTATGCTATCAAAAAATAATTAATTTAAAACTCTGAACGCAAGTTTAGAGTTTTTTTTTAAGCAATTTTTAAGCGAACATAAGATTCAAAAGCAAACGGTTTGATTAGATTTGGTAAAATTATTATTGATTTTAAATTTAAATGATTTTATATGTAATTTATGATAATTTGAAGCGTTATTAACGAAATTGAGTTTATAATTATAAAAAATAAGCAATAGTATTGAATTATAAAAATTAAATTATGAATAGAAAAGAGTTTTTTGCAAGAGTAGGATTTGGAGCTGCTGCAGTTTTATTGCCAGCTTGTGTAGCTGGACTAGCAACAAGTTGTTCCAGCGATGGAACAACGTCAGGGACAACAACTGGAGTAGATTTTACTGTGGATGTGAGTTCCGGAACTTTGGCTACTAATGGTGGATTTATGGTTTTGCAAGGAATTGTTATTGCCAGAACACTAGTAGGAGATTTTATAGCAGTTTCGGCTTCATGCACACATGAGGGAACAAGTGTGAATTATAATTCAGGCGGAAATAAATTTGTTTGTCCAAATCATGGAGCACAATTTAGTAGTACAGGAACTGTAACTTTAGGTCCGGCAACCCGTAATTTGACAAAATACAATACTTCATTAAGCGGAAGTACGCTAAGAATTTTTTCATAATAGCTTTGAGGTTATCGAAAAACAAATCTTTTTAACTTTCGAATAAAAGAATCAAGGAATTAATAACCATTTAAATAAAATGATGAGTAAAAAAGTAAAAATAATTTTTGTTTCACTGATTGTAATTGCGCTTGTTGGATTATTGGGATATAATTATGTAATGCATGGAGGTGAAAGAAATTTAACTACAGAAAAGACTGATTTCACTGTTACTTCTGCAAATATTACTGCTGAATTCACAAAAGATATTGAGGTATCAAATAAAAAATACCTAGAAAAAGCAGTTGCAATAACAGGAACTATTACTAGTGTGAATGCAACTGAGGTTATAATAGACAATACTATTATTTGTAATTTAAAAAAACTGGATTCTTCCACCAAAAAAGGCCAAACTGCAACCGTAAAAGGTAGAATTGTTGGCTATGATGATTTAATGGGGGAATTAAAACTGGATCAATGTTTTATAATAATTAATAATTAAATTAAATGAGAATGAAAAACTTTTTAGGTTTTGTGTTTATGTTTTTTATGGTTGGACATGTCTTTGCACAAGATGATTTATTAAATCAGTTGGATACCGTTAAATCAAAAGAAAAGCAAATTGAAACGTCCGCTTTCAAAGGGTTACAAATAGTCAACATGCAATCGACCAAATTACCAACAAAAGGAGAGTGGTATATGGTTGTTTCTCACCGTTTTGGAGATTTGACTAAAGGGCTGGATAATTTTTTTGGATTGGATAATGCCTACACGAAAATTGGTGGCATCTATGGAGCAACTGATTGGTTATCATTAGGTTTTTCAAGACAAACGTATAATAAAACCTATGAGTTAACGGCAAAATATAAATTGGCAAATCAAGAAATAAATGGTTTTCCTGTAACTATAGTTGGTTATAATACGATGGATATTAATAGTGCTTTGAAAACGTCTCAATATCCGTATTTAAAATTCAATAACAGATTAGCTTTTACAACTCAAATACTAGTTTCCAGAAAGTTTTCTGATAAATTTTCATTAGAAATGGCACCAATTTATGTTCATAAAAACTTATATGAAGGAGGATTAGAACAAAAAGATCTTTTGCTGGCAGGTGTTGGTGCGAGATATAAAATAGCCAAAAGATTAAGTGTGAATCTGGAATATGCAGCACGAGTAAATATGCCTGAAAATTTTGTGTCACCTTATCATAATCCACTTTCAGTAGGTCTTGATATTGAAACTGGAGGTCACGTTTTTCAATTGGTTTTCTCCAATAGCCAACCTATGAATGATGTTGCGGTATTTTCTAATACAGCGGGAGATTGGAATGGTGGAAGTATTTATTTTGGATTTAATATGTACCGTGTTTTTTAAAAGTTAAAAGAATAAATTATGAAAAAGATAAAAATATTTTTAATGATTATTGGTACTGTATTTGTAGTTTCATGCGAATCAAATACGTATGATCAGATTTCAGTTCCTGTTACTAATCCAACATATGTTGCAAATGTGCAACCGGTGATTAGAGCAAATTGTACCGGTTGCCATAACTCAGGTGGTCAATTCCCTAATTTAGGAACTTATGACCAGTTAAAGACAGCTATTGTAACCGGAGATGTAATATGTAAAATTGATGGTTCATGCGGATCTATAATGCCTACAGGAGGGAAAATGCCACAAGGAACAATAGATATGATTAAGTTATGGACTGCTAATGGTTTTATAAATCAATAAAAATTATGAAAAAAATAGCGTTTTTAGGATTGTTGGTTTTTGCAGGGAATGTAATGTTTTCTCAAAAAGTGATGACACGTACAGGAGAAATAAAATTTGAAGCTTCAATGCCTGCTTTTGAAGAAATAGCAGCCAAAAACAATATGGTATCGTGTATTCTTGATGAATCTACAGGAGATTTTGTAGCACTGGCTTTGGTGAAAGGATTTAAGTTCAAAGCTCCTTTAATGGAAGAGCATTTTAATGAAAATTATATCGAATCATCTAAATTTCCCAAGTCAACTTTTAAAGGGAAAATTTTAAATTTTGATGCTTCAAAATTATCGGCTGCAAAGACAGTCTATGATTTAGAAGGAGATTTAACTTTGCATGGCGTTACTAAGAAAATCAAAACTAAAATTACTTTAGTTGGAACTGCAGATAAAGTTAATGTTACAAGTAATTTTTCAGTAAAACCGCAGGATTACAATATTGAGATTCCTAGTCTCGTGAAAAATAAGATTGCTGAAAACGTTAAAATTGCAATTAATTTTATACTTCAACCGAAATAGATTGTAGTGTCTAGTCCTGAAAAAACGATACAGGATTAATAAAAAATAAAAGTACAATTTTTAAACAGTAGTAAGCTCCGGTTTACTACTGTTTTTTGTTTTATAGGTTCTCATTTTAATTAT
>NZ_JBLNKT010000057.1:0-3700 GCF_048158525.1 Flavobacterium algoris | reverse complement strand
TTTACTATATTTGACATAGATATTGGTTGTTTGGCGACTTCAAGATACTGAATTTCAGTATCTTGACCAATATCTAATCAATTTATTTTGCTTTAAATAATTACACCCAACGGGTTAATAGAATAAAATTATAATTTCTATTTCTTCTCGAAACAGAATTCTAAGACATTCTGTCTTTATATACAAAAACTCCATCCCAATAAAAATTGAAATGGAGTTGATTTTAAATTCTGTTTATAAATAACCTTTATTCTTTTATTAGTCTGACCGTTTTTTGGTTAATGCCCTGACTGACTATCGCAATATAAGCACCTGATGGAAGTCCTTCTCCAAACTTGATTTGTTGCCCATCACTATTATCAATGTATTTCACCATTCTTCCAAGTGAGTCATACACTAAAACTTCTACTTTTTCATTACTACCGCCTTCAACGATAAGGGTAAATTGATGATCAGTCGGGTTAGGATAAGCTATTACATCAAATGGAGTAGGTTCAACAAGTTCTTTCTCAAGTTTTGCAATTTTTGTGTGTATCGTTGGTGCTGCACACAATGGCAAACAACTACCTATATAATCTCCGTGATCTAAGTGAGCTTGAACTGCAGATTGATCTACGCATAATTCATGGCATGGATCATTACTATTGCCTGTTCTATGGCAAATTTTAACTTTTGCATTACCGCTATTACCTGCAAAGCAACGATCATCTTCAGAATATACTGTAGTCGTTTTAGATACTGAACAACCATTTTTATCTGTAACAGTTACCGTAAATATTGCATTTGCCATCAAAGTCGCTGTAACGGAATAGTTGCCATTAGATACTATTGTATTTGTTGATGTGGAAATTGGGCTTAGTGACAATGAACCAGATACTGGACAAACATGATTACTACTATTAAAAGTATTGGCTCCCGGCGTCCATATTTCGTCACCTGAACTAGTAATCACATTACCATTGAGCGGGCGATTCATAGCAATAGAAACTGTATAAGGCCCTACCCCACCAGAAGGGGTTCCTGTTATAACAGATGATTGATCCAATGTATAGCCGTAGTAAAGTTGAGGGTTGCTATTAACAACTACTAAATTTAATACTGCAACTCTAGTAACCGTAAATGAACAACTATTCTGATTACCAGCGGTATCAGTTGCCGTATAGGTAATAGTAGTGACTGTATTTGGAGCGAAAGTAGATCCTGAAACTGGTCCCGCAGTTTGTGCTACTGTTACAATACAGTTATCATTTGCAACAGGTACAGACCATGTAGCTATAGATTGACAGGCAGACAATATAATATTCACCGGACAAACTATTGTTGGAGGAGTAATATCTTTTGCTGTCAATACCACCGTTTTCATTGCAGTATTACCGGCTGCATCTGTAGCAGTTATCTGTACATTGATGGTTCCGTTATGAGAAGATGAAACAACAGAACCAATTACAGGACTCTGAGTAATTATCGTACCTGTGCAATTATCTGTTGCTATCCCTCTTACATCTGGAATCGTTACTGAACAACTGGCATTTAAATTTACATTCTGATTAGCCGCTGGTATAAGTACCGGTGCGATTACATCTTTTGCCGTTAACACTACTGTTTTTACATCTGTAAGTCCAGCTGCATCTCTAGCAGTTACCAGTACATTGATGGTCCCGTTATGAGAAGATGATACAACAGATCCAATTACAGGACTCTGAGTAATTATCGTACCTGTGCAATTATCTGTTGCTGTCCCTCTTACATCTGGAATCGTTACTGAACAACTGGCATTTAAATTTACATTCTGATTAGCCGCTGGTATAAGTACCGGTGCGATTACATCTTTTGCCGTTAACACTACTGTTTTTACATCTGTAAGTCCAGCTGCATCTCTAGCAGTTACCAGTACATTGATGGTCCCGTTATGAGAAGATGATACAACAGATCCAATTGAAGGGCTCTGAGTAATTATTGTACCTATGCAATTATCCGTTGCTGTTCCTCTTACATCTGGAATCGTTACTGAACAACTGGCATTTAAATTTACATTCTGATTAGCCGCTGGTATAAGTACCGGTGCGATTACATCTTTTGCAGTCAAGACCACTGTCTTAACATCCGTAAGGCCTGCGGCATCGGTAGCAGTTACCAATACATTAATAGTTCCATTATGAGAAGATGATACAACAGATCCAATTACAGGACTCTGAGTAATTATCGTACCTGTGCAATTATCTGTTGCTGTCCCTCTTACATCTGGAATCGTTACTGAACAACTGGTATTTAAATTTACATTCTGATTAGCCGCTGGTATAAGTACCGGTGCGATTACATCTTTTGCCGTTAACACTACTGTTTTTACATCTGTAAGTCCAGCTGCATCTGTGGCAGTTACCACTACATTGATGGTCCCGTTATGAGAAGATGATACAACAGATCCAATTACAGGACTCTGAGTAATTATCGTACCTGTGCAATTATCTGTTGCTGCCCCTCTTACATCTGGAATCGTTACTGAACAACTGGCATTTAAATTTACATTCTGATTAGTCGCTGGTATAAGTCCTGGTGCAATCACATCCTTAGCCATTAACACCACTATTTTTACATCTGTAAGTCCAGCAGCATCTGTGGCAGTTACTAGTACATTGATGGTTCCGTTATGAGAAGATGAAACAACAGATCCAATTGAAGGGCTCTGAGTAATTATTGCACCTATGCAATTATCCATTACAGTTCCTCTTACATCTGGAATTGTTACTGAACAACTGGCATTTAAATTTACATTTTGATTAGCCGCTGGTATAAGTACCGGTGCGATTACATCTTTTGCAGTCAAGACCACTGTCTTAACATCCGTAAGGCCTGCGGCATCGGTAACAGTTACCAATACATTAATAGTTCCATTATGAGAAGATGATACAACAGATCCAATTACAGGACTCTGAGTAATTATCGTACCTGTGCAATTATCTGTTGCTGTCCCTCTTACATCTGGAATCGTTACTGAACAACTGGCATTTAAATTTACATTCTGATTAGCCGCTGGTATAAGTACCGGTGCGATTACATCTTTTGCAGTCAAGACCACTGTCTTAACATCCGTAAGGCCTGCGGCATCGGTAACAGTTACCAATACATTAATAGTTCCATTATGAGAAGATGATACAACAGATCCAATTACAGGACTCTGAGTAATTATCGTACCTGTGCAATTATCTGTTGCTGTCCCTCTTACATCTGGAATCGTTACTGAACAACTGGCATTTAAATTTACATTCTGATTTTGGACTACAGTAAGTATAGGTTTTTGAGTATCGCTTACCGTTACCGTTTGTGTTGCGGCGGCTGAATTTCCAGCGTCGTCTGTTACGGTCCAAGTTACCGTTGTAATTCCAATTGGGAAAGCCGAAGGTGCATCATTGGTTACTGAAGCTACGTGACAATTATCCGCAGTTACTGGCGTTCCAAGAGCTACATTAGTGGAAGTGCACGCCACATTGGTTGTCCCTGTTGTTGCAGTTGGTGCAGTGATTGTTGGGTTCATGTTATCGCTTACCGTTACCGTTTGTGTTGCGACAGCTGAATTTCCAGCATTGTCTGTTACGGTCCAAGTTACCGTTGTAATTCCAATTGGGAAAGCCGAAGGCGCATCATTGGTTACCGAAGCTACGTGACAATTATCCGCAGTTACTGGCGTTCCAAGAACCACATT
>NZ_JBLNKT010000056.1:0-4250 GCF_048158525.1 Flavobacterium algoris | reverse complement strand
GAGGTTTAAAAACTGGCTGCATAATCGCTGATTTTGGTACTTAAAAATACGAAGAATCAAAGTAATAAACAAAAAAAACTGCCCGAAAATTACTTTTCGGACAGCCTCTTTTTTTATGGTATGAAATTTTGATCAATTTAAATTAAAGGAAGTAATTAAAGTGAATTTATTTTTTGATTAGCCTCTTTTATTTCATCTAAATAAGTAAAATGTGTAGTTAGTAGTTTTTTTTATTCCTTTAATCGAAAATGTATTAAAAATAAGATTAATGTCTTCTTAATTATATAAATTAGTATTTAAGTTGATGAATTTTAGTTGATTATATAAATATTTTCTGTTAAATAATATTTATTATAAAAAGAGTTCAGCTAAAATAAATTAAAAAAATAGAAACCCCATTCTATTGATTTTGCATTTTATAGTTAGGCATATAGTATTCGTTATTTTATTATTTTAAATCAATAAATATGAAAACATTTCTACGTAAATCAGCATTTTTAACTATTGTTCTTTTTATTGCAAATATGTTTTTTGCTAGTGGAGCTTTTGGGCAGATACTAACTTCAGACCAACCCGATTATGCACCGGGAACTACTGCTACCTTTACAGGGAGTGGTTTTCAACCAGGAGAACAAGTTACTGTAATTGTACTTCATTATGATGGTACTTCAGATGGAGGCTTAGATCATCAACCTTGGGAAGTGACTGCTGATGCCGATGGTAATTTTGTAACGACATGGCATGTTTGTGAAGATGATTGCGTAGGCTCTACCTTAAGAGCCACTGCGGATGGGATAACGAGTGGTTTGCACGCGGATGTAGTGTTTACGGATGCGCTTAGAACTGACACATATCCATCTTCATTCGGTACCTTTTCAGGAGGTTCAATATATTGTCTGAATGCTACTGCATCAAATCTTAACGTAAGCTGGACTACTACACTATGTAATGGCACTTTAAATGGTAGTAATACAAATATTCCCATCACAATAACATGGTATAAAAATGCTTCAAATTTAACTTCTGGTGGAACCCCAGTTCAAGCAAGTAGTGGCGTAACTGCATCAACAACCTCTTCAACTTATTCTCCACCTACGACTGTAGCTGGAACATTATATTATTATGTTATTGTTTCCTGGTCTGCGGGTGCTAATTGTGCTCTGGCAGGTAGTATTACAACAAGTGGAACACAACTGGTAACAGTAAATGCCAACAATTCGGTAAGTCTTACGTCAGCGGTAGGTACTAATGCCCAGACACCTTGTATCAATACAGCCATAACAAACATCACTTATAATACGACTGGAGCTACCGGAGCAACTTTCAGTGGATTACCTGCCGGCGTATCAGGCAACTGGTCTGCCAATGTGGTAACGATAAGTGGCACACCAACAGCATCAGGAAATAACATTTATACAGTAACCTTAACGGGAGGTTGTGGCGCAATAACAACGACAGGTACAATAAACGTATCGGCGAATACAATAAGTCTTTCGTCAGCAGCAGGTACTAATGCCCAGATACCTTGTATCAATACAGCCATAACAAACATCACTTATAATACAACAGGAGCTACCGGAGCAACCTTCAGTGGATTACCTGCAGGCGTATCAGGGAACTGGTCTGCCAATGTGGTAACGATAAGTGGCACACCAACAGCATCAGGAAATAACAGTTATACAGTAACCTTAACGGGAGGTTGTGGCACAATAACAGCGACAGGTACAATAAACGTATCGGCAAACAACACGATAAGTCTTTCGTCTACAGCAGGTACTAATACCCAGACACCTTGTATCAATACAGCCATAACAAACATCACTTATAATACAACAGGAGCCACCGGAGCAACCTTTAGTGGATTACCTACAGGGGTATCAGGGAACTGGTCTGCCAATGTGGTAACGATAAGCGGCACACCAACAGCATCAGGAAATAACAGTTACACAGTAACCTTAACAGGAGGTTGTGGCACAATAACAGCGACAGGTACAATAAACGTATCGGCGAACAACACGATAAGTCTTTCGTCTACAGCAGGTACTAATACCCAGACACCTTGTATCAATACAGCCATAACAAACATCACTTATAATACAACAGGAGCAACTGGAGCAACCTTCAGTGGATTACCTGCAGGTGTATTAGGCAACTGGTCTGCCAATGTGGTAACGATAAGTGGCACACCAACAGCATCAGGAAATAACAGTTACACAGTAACCTTAACAGGAGGTTGTGGCACAATAACAGGGACAGGCACAATAAACGTAAGGTCGAACAACACGATAAGTCTTTCGTCAGCAGCAGGTACTAATGCCCAGACACCTTGTATCAATACAGCCATAACAAACATCACTTATAATACGACAGGAGCTACCGGAGCAACCTTCAATGGATTACCTGCAGGTGTATCAGGCAACTGGTCTGCCAATGTGGTAACGATAAGTGGCATACCAACAGCATCAGGAAATAGCAGTTATACAGTAACCTTAACAGGAGGTTGTGGCACAATAACAGCGACAGGTACAATAAACGTATCGGCGAACAACACGATAAGTCTTTCGTCAGCATCAGGTACTAATACCCAGACACCTTGTATCAATACAGCCATAACAAACATCACTTATAATACGACAGGAGCTACCGGAGCAACCTTCAGTGGATTACCTGCAGGCGTATCAGGCAACTGGTCTGCCAATGTGGTAACGATAAGTGGCACACCAACAGCATCAGGAAATAACAGTTATACAGTAACCTTAACAGGAGGTTGTGGCACAATAACAGCGACAGGTACAATAAACGTATCGGCGAACAACACGATAAGTCTTTCGTCTACAGCAGGTACTAATACCCAGACACCTTGTATCAATACAACCATAACAAACATCACTTATAATACGACAGGAGCAACCGGAGCAACCTTCAGTGGATTACCTGCAGGTGTATCAGGCAACTGGTCTGCCAATGTGGTAACGATAAGTGGCACACCAACAGCATCAGGAAATAACAGTTATACAGTAACCTTAACAGGAGGTTGTGGCACAATAACAGCGACAGGTACAATAAACGTAAGGTCGAACAACACGATAAGTCTTTCGTCAGCAGCAGGTACTAATACCCAGACACCTTGTATCAATACAGCCATAACAAACATCACTTATAATACGACAGGAGCTACCGGAGCAACTTTTAGTGGATTACCTGCAGGTGTATCAGGCAACTGGTCTGCCAATGTGGTAACGATAAGTGGCACACCAACAGCATCAGGAAATAACAGTTACACAGTAAGTTTAACAGGAGGTTGTGGCACAATAACAGAGACAGGTACAATAAACGTAAGGTCGAACAACACGATAAGTCTTTCGTCAGCAGCAAGTACTAATTCCCAGACACCTTGTGTCAATACAGCCATAACAAACATCACTTATAATACGACAGGAGCAACTGGAGCAACCTTCAGTGGATTACCTGCAGGTGTATCAGGCAACTGGTCTGCCAATGTGGTAACGATAAGTGGCACACCTACAGCATCAGGAAATAACAGTTACACAGTAACCTTAACAGGAGGTTGTGGTATAATAACAACGACAGGTACCTTAACGGTTCGTTCCACACCAACTGCAACAATTGCAATTAATGGAACTAATCCTATTTGTTCAGGCTCTACTTCTTCAATAAAATTTACTGGTCCTAATAACGGAATAGCAACTTATAATATTAATGGAGGTGGAGATCTCACGGCGACTCTTAACAATGGAGGAAACTTTATTTTAACTACTGCAGCTCTTTCCTCAACAACAACATATAATCTGGTAAGTGTAAAATATGGCGATGCACCTGATTGCAGCGCATCTGCAAGTGGAAGTGTAGCGATAACAGTGAATCAGCCACCAATAATAACCTGTCCGGCAAATATTATTGTTAACACTGACCCCGGATTTTGTAGTGCAGTTGTGAATTTTACAGGATTGAATGCAGCTACAGCAACAGGTACACCAACACCAATCATAACCTATTCTCCTGCTTCAGGAACAGCATTTGCTAAAGGAAGAACAACAGTAACTGCAACTGCAACAAATTCATGTGGTATTGTAAGCTGTACTTTTACAGTAACAGTAAAAGATACAAAGGTTCCAACAATCACTGCACCAACTGCAACAACAGGGACAACCAATGTGGCGTGTACTTCCACCAATGTGGTTCTTGGAACGCCAGTAACTGCGGATAATTGTCACGTAGCTTCGGTAACC
>NZ_JBLNKT010000055.1:0-4415 GCF_048158525.1 Flavobacterium algoris | reverse complement strand
CACTGACTCTGGCACATTAGATGCTTGTGGATTGGGTATTATTACCCGTACTTGGAAAGCAACCGACTGTGCAGGCAATTTCTCCACCTGTGTTCAAAAAATTACTGTTCAGGATATCACTAAACCTGTAATCACTTGTCCTGTAGATGTATCATTTGAATGTGATGCAGTGGGAAGTAATTTTGGAACTGCAACTGCAACAGACAATTGTGATGCAAATCCTAAAGTTACTTTTAGTGATGTTAAAACAGCAGATTGCGGTAATACTTACCATATCGATCGTACCTGGACAGCAGTAGATTGTGCAGGCAATAAAGCTACCTGTTTGCAAAAAATCAAAGTGGTAGATACGACTGCTCCAACCCTCACTTGTGTAGCTCCTAAAACAATTGAATGTAATGCTACATTTAATTTTGATCCGCCAACTGTCAAAGACAATTGTGATGCAAATCCAACGGTTACTTTTGCAGATAAAGACAATGCGGATGGAAGTAAAACACGTACCTGGACAGCAAAAGACATCTGTGGTAATACGTCTACTTCGTGTAGTCAAACCATTAGTGTAAGTCCTTGTGCTCATATCTTCCCGACTCAGACTACCTGTTGTAATTTCAGCACAGGAACAGTTACTCAGTTATCACAAGTTTGTTATACAGCCTCTTCTCCTAGTAACGGACAAGTGACTAATGCAATTCCGGGTGTGTTTTTCTATTATTCAAATGTGGTGGCACCAGCTGCTAACTTTACAATTAATGTAACACAATCTAATGATGGTGATTTGAATAAACTGTTTAGTGTGCAAAATGTTTCCAATATCCGTTTGTTTACTCAAGGATGTGGAACAAATGTAAACTTTACGGCAAGCATTGTCGGTGGTTCTGAAGCAAAATTAGTTGTGACAGGAGCTACAGTGGGAGCAACGTATATTATTTCTGTAAAATACGATGTAAAATCAATCATTGGTGCTACTATCGCAGGGGCTAATCCTGCCAGTACCTATACTTTCAAAAGCTTTACAAAAGTAGGTGCTAATGCAGCTGTGCTTGTTACAGGAAGTACTGGAATTATAGATGCCGTATCTGGTTGTTCAGATAATACTCCATTACCTGGGGATTGTACACTTCCTACAGCAATTGCTCCTAGTACAATCAATAAAGCTCCTGCTATTGAAGCAAAAATTGGAAGCGTAGGATTTGATGCATATCCGGTTCCTTTCAAAGATCAACTTACTATTAGATATAAATTTGATTATGTGTCTGATGTAAAAATTGAGGTATTCAATGCACAAGGTATTTTGGTGCTTTCTAAAACTGACACCAATAGTTATTTGAACAAAGAAATTGCACTAAGCCTTAAAGCCAATAAAGGACAAGAGCAAGTTTATGTTGTAAAAGTAACTACGGACAGAGGAAGCAGTACTAAAAAAGTAATCTCTTCCAGATAGTTTTCGATAATTGTATAATCCTTAAAAAAGAATGTAATGGATTAGAATAAAAATAAGCCTCGGAAGTGAAAATTTCCGAGGTTTTTTTTGTTTTTTTTAATTGAATTTTTATATAAATACTGCTTTGAGGTTGATAAAAGATTTTTGTTCCTCATTATAAAAATATCTTTTTAATAATGAAGTACTCATTACCATTTTTCATCATTTAAGTTTACTATTTGCATTAAAATCAAAGTCATTTCAATAGTATTGATTTGGCTTTGATTTTATCTTTTACAAACATTTTTATTTTCATTATTATTTCGTCCTACATTTCGAAAGGATAAAAAAATAATATTTTAAAATTCTTATGATGTTTCTAAAATCTTAAAAAAAGGAATCAATTTTAATAATTTAAGATTCTCAATAATCTCCTGAAATTGGTATCTTAAAATCAGTATAAATGCAATTAAATGATTAAAATGTAAGAGCGATTTATTGCCTTTAACATTATTTTTTGATTAACAAAATTTAAGTAATAAAATTATTAATTAATTGATAATCAATTAGTTAACGAGTTTTTTAGTATTAATATTTTAGTACTGTAAAGCTTTTCTTAGCGAACTATGTTCCTTGTCGGGTATAACAGAATTTTGTCTTGTTTACCTTTTTTATTTTTTTATTTTTTGGCCTAATACCTAACTTTGGTTTAACAAAAAATTATTTGATTTGAGTTGTTTATAAACAACTTTCAAATTAATAAAAGGATCTTTTTGTTTCCCCATAATAAAATATCCTTGGATGATGGAGTACTTCATAAAATTATTTTTTGAAGATGTTTCGTTTTTCTTCAAGTTTTCTCCTTGAATCTGAAAACTTTTGTTTACCCTATTTTTATCATTTTTTAATTCTAATCGTTTTTAAAATCAATATTTTAAATTGTTTTAAAAAAGTGTTTTTTGTTCATAAATGGATATGTTTTTGCATATCCAGTTTATTGAAAGTTTACTTCATCAATCTATTTTTTGAAGAGGGTTTTTTAGTAGTTATCTCAAATCGGTAAACTTCTTATTTTTCTAATGTATGGTATTAAAATACAATTTATGAGACAACACACTTTAGTTTTTCGGAAACCCAAATTCTACTAAAGCTTTCTTATTAATAATTATGGTCTTAAAACCAAATTATTATGAAAAAAATTATCTCTTTTAAGATAAAAAGTGCGCAAGAATATTGTTGTACTTTTTTCCAACTTTTAAACGTAGGTTTTTCAAAATTTAATTTTATAGCTCCTATCGATTCCTTATCAAGGCTATGGTCTTTTTATTGGCGTCAGTCGCTTGCTTTGCCATTTATGTTGGCAGCAATTTTAATGACGGGTTATAGAGTTAATGCGCAGGGGTCTATTAAAGGTGTAGTGCCAGTACAATACCCCCATAGTGGGTCAGGTGTTGATGGCGATGCCTTTGCTCATGAACCTATTGGTACTATATATGAAGGTGTAGGCGACTTGTTTGACAAATTGCATCCTACTATAGCGGGACATGGTGTGATTAACCCATTTACAGGTGACGTTTTTTACAAACCCACAAGCCCTGTAACTATACCGGTCAGCGTTTTCCTTCAGGATCCTTATCTCAATGATCCAACCATATTTACCCTCTCTAATAAGATAAATGATAATCCAAACACCTATAGTTGGGGTGCAGGAAGTTCGCCTAACAAAAATGAAATCCAAAATTGTGGTGCTCATTTTAGTTATGGTGATCCAGGTGTAATAGGTGGAGTAAGTATTGATGATGAAACCTTTGTTGCCGGTACTAGCGGACCGGGAGTTGCTACAGATTTGTGGTGTCTTTTTGCTGGTGACCGCCAGGTAACCAATGGGAGCAGTTACATAGATTTTGAGTTTTTGCAAGCTCCGTTAACTATTACTGGCGCTATCTTTGGTCCTGCTAATCCCCTAAGTGGCATTGCGCCAATTACTGGGGGCAGTGGCGGATTTACTACACTAGGAACCCAAGGTGGACGTACAGTCGGTGACATATTGCTCACTATTGAATTTACCCAAGGAGGCGGTGACGCTAATGTCGTAATTCGGGTATGGACAGCAAAAGCGGGAGGTGGTTTTGAATACGTAGTTCATCCCAACTCTGAATTTTTTGGCGCTGTTTATTTAACCAATAATTTTTCGACTACCACAGTACCCTTTGACACCTATGGAATCTCTCCTGGTGTTTATGCTCCTAATCAATGGGCTGAAGGTGCTATCAATCTTACCCAAGTACTTAAAGCGACTAATAATCCATGCTTTATAATCAGTACACTGTTTATTAGAACAAGATCTTCAGGAAGTTCAGCTCAATCTGAATTAAAGGATTTTCCGGGAGCTCCGATTCAGTTGAATTTGGATTTGAGTAAACTGGCAGTTACCTGCTCTGAACCTGTTGCTTTACCAGTATGCAGCACAACCGAAACAGTAACAGCGGCTTACAATACTTGGAAAGCCGGTTTCAGTAATACGGGTGGAATTAGTCCAGTTACTGATAACCTCGCAGATTTTCCACCTTTAGGTAATCTGACCTGTGGTGGACAATTGAGCTTCGAATATAAAGTAATTGATGCTTGCCACAAAGTTCCTAAAACATGTACTAGTACTTTTACAGTTGTAAAAGACGAGATTAAACCAATAATCACGGCTACCGGAACACCTACAAACGGTACTCTGGGCTGTAACCCTACAGCGAATGCCATTGGTGCAGCGCTTGGAACAGCAACAGCCACCGATAATTGTGGTGTGGTAACTCCAACATTCACAGATGGAACAATCGTAATCGACGGTTGTTCACGTTCACAAACCAGAACCTGGAACGTAACTGATGCCTGTGGCAACGCAGCAACACCAGTTTCCCGCACAGCAACCTGGATAGTGGATACAGTTGCGCCAGTTATCATCGCTACCGGAACACCTACAAACGGTACTCTGGGCTGT
>NZ_JBLNKT010000054.1:0-5448 GCF_048158525.1 Flavobacterium algoris | reverse complement strand
AAAAAACCCCGTTCGTTAGAACAGGGTTTTCAAAGAAAGGCGACGACATACTCTCCCACATAACTGCAGTACCATCTGCGCAGGCGGGCTTAACTACTCTGTTCGGGATGGGAAGAGGTGAGCCCCGCCGCAATAACCACCTTAAGAGGTTATAATTGCTTTGGGCAATTACTGTAATGTTGTTTATTTTTTTATAAACATCAATTACATAATATCTTAACATACTGAGATAAAGAAAATAAAAAGTGTTGAGAAAGTTTCTTCCCCGGGTTACCCCGGGGAAAAGCGTACATAAGCTTACGGGTTATTAGTACTACTCGACTATGACATTACTGCCTTTACATCTATAGCCTATCAACGTAGTCATCTCCTACGACCCTTAAAAGAAATCTCATCTTGTGGTGGGTTTCGCGCTTATATGCTTTCAGCGCTTATCCCTTCCAAACGTAGCTACTCTGCGATGCCACTGGCGTGACAACAGATACACTAGAGGTTTGTCCAATTCGGTCCTCTCGTACTAGAATCAGATCCACTCAAATTTCTTGCGCCCACAGTAGATAGAGACCGAACTGTCTCACGACGTTCTGAACCCAGCTCGCGTGCCACTTTAATGGGCGAACAGCCCAACCCTTGGGACCTTCTCCAGCCCCAGGATGTGACGAGCCGACATCGAGGTGCCAAACCCCCCCGTCGATATGAGCTCTTGGGGGAGATCAGCCTGTTATCCCCGGCGTACCTTTTATCCTTTGAGCGATGGCCCTTCCATGCGGAACCACCGGATCACTATGCTCTACTTTCGTACCTGATCGACCTGTATGTCTCTCAGTCAAGCTCCCTTATGCCATTGCACTCTACGCACGGTTACCAAGCGTACTGAGGGAACCTTTAGAAGCCTCCGTTACTCTTTTGGAGGCGACCACCCCAGTCAAACTACCCACCAAGCAATGTCCCCCGCATTACGGGGTTAGGCCTCAGACAAACAAAGGGTTGTATTTCAACAATGACTCCACAACGCCTAGCGACGCCACTTCACAGTCTCCAACCTATCCTACACATCATTTGTCCAAGGTCAATACTAAGCTATAGTAAAGGTGCACAGGGTCTTTTCGTCCCACTGCGGGTAAGCGGCATCTTCACCGCTACTACAATTTCACCGAGCTCATGGCTGAGACAGTGTCCAGATCGTTACACCATTCGTGCAGGTCGGAACTTACCCGACAAGGAATTTCGCTACCTTAGGACCGTTATAGTTACGGCCGCCGTTTACTGGGGCTTCATTTCAATGCTTCTCCGAAGATAACATCTCCACTTAACCTTCCAGCACCGGGCAGGTGTCAGGCCCTATACTTCATCTTACGATTTTGCAGAGCCCTGTGTTTTTGATAAACAGTCGCCTGGACCTCTTCACTGCGGCCAGCATTGCTGCTGGCGACCCTTCTCCCGAAGTTACGGGTCTATTTTGCCTAATTCCTTAGCCATGAATCTCTCGAGCACCTTAGGATTCTCTCCTCGACTACCTGTGTCGGTTTGCGGTACGGGTACTTATTACCTGAAGTTTAGAGGTTTTTCTTGGAAGCCCTTAGGCGCACTATCTCTTCAACCGAAGTCTCCGAGTACTATCGTATTTCCCCAAGCCGCGTGGATTTGCCTGCGCAGCTTATAGGTAGGTACTTCAACGAACTATTCCGTCAGTTCGCGGCGCTTTCATCACTCCGTCACCCCATCACAGTAATAACTAGTACGGGAATATTAACCCGTTGTCCATCGACTGTCCCTTTCGGGTTCGCCTTAGGTCCCGACTAACCCACAGCTGATTAGCATAGCTGTGGAAACCTTAGTCTTTCGGTGTGCGGGTTTCTCGCCCGCATTATCGTTACTTATGCCTACATTTTCTTTTCTAACCAGTCCAGCATACCTTACGATACACCTTCTACCCTGTTAGAATGCTCCCCTACCACTTGTAATAAATTACAAATCCATAGCTTCGGTAATACGCTTATGCCCGATTATTATCCATGCTCGTCCGCTCGACTAGTGAGCTGTTACGCACTCTTTAAATGAATGGCTGCTTCCAAGCCAACATCCTAGCTGTCTGGGCAGACAAACCTCGTTCTTTCAACTTAGCGTATATTTGGGGACCTTAGCTGATGGTCTGGGTTCTTTCCCTCTCGGACTTGGACCTTAGCACCCAAGCCCTCACTGTTAGTGAACATTATATAGCATTCGGAGTTTGTCAGGAATTGGTAGGCGGTGAAGCCCCCGCATCCAATCAGTAGCTCTACCTCTATATAACTTTATAACTAACGCTGCACCTAAATGCATTTCGGGGAGTACGAGCTATTTCCGAGTTTGATTGGCCTTTCACCCCTACCCACAGGTCATCCGAAGACTTTTCAACGTCAACCGGTTCGGACCTCCACACTGTGTTACCAGCGCTTCATCCTGCCCATGGGTAGATCACACGGTTTCGCGTCTAACACTACTGACTAAAGCGCCCTATTCAGACTCGCTTTCGCTACGGATCCGTGGCTTAACCACTTATCCTTGCCAGCAACGTTAACTCGTAGGCTCATTATGCAAAAGGCACGCCGTCACCCCACGAAAGGGCTCCGACCGCTTGTAAGCGTATGGTTTCAGGATCTATTTCACTCCGTTATTCACGGTTCTTTTCACCTTTCCCTCACGGTACTGGTTCACTATCGGTCTCTCAGGAGTATTTAGCCTTAGCGGATGGTCCCGCCAAATTCAGACAGGATTTCTCGTGTCCCGCCCTACTCAGGATACCACTATCGTTATCTTCTATTACTTATACAGGGCTATCACCTTCTTTGGCTCTACTTTCCAGTAGATTCTAATTCTATCCGCAACAAATAACGTGGTCCTACAACCCCAATATTGCCGTAACAACATTGGTTTGGGCTAATCCGCGTTCGCTCGCCACTACTTACGGAATCACTTTTGTTTTCTTCTCCTCCGCCTACTTAGATGTTTCAGTTCAGCGGGTTTGCCCACCTATCGGTGTACTATGTCTTCAACATAGTGGGTTGCCCCATTCAGGTATTTACGGATCATATCGTGTGTGCCAATCCCCGTAACTTTTCGCAGCTTATCACGCCTTTCATCGCCTCTGAGAGCCAAGGCATCCCCCATACGCCCTTATTTTGCTTATTGTACCAACACATTAGTTAAAATGTGCCGTTTCTTTTACTTGCCTATAAATAAACAAGCAAAAAATGCTTTCTACTTTTTATTATTTTCTTATCTCAATATGTCAATGAACTTTAAAGTAGTGTTCAGTGTTCAGTTTTTAGTATTCAGTCGAAACTGAGTACTGACCACTGTAAGCTGATCACTCTTTTTGTGGAGAATAACGGAGTCGAACCGTTGACCTCCTGCGTGCAAGGCAGGCGCTCTAGCCAGCTGAGCTAATCCCCCGTTTTTTAGTTTACAGTTATCAGTCGCAGTTTGCAGTTGGATAACGTGCTCACCTAAACGTGATTTCACTCTTCTTCTAAAATTTCCTTTTTTTAAGCCTAAAATAGTTGTCTCGGACAGACTCGAACTGTCGACCCCTACATTATCAGTGTAGTACTCTAACCAGCTGAGCTACGAGACACTCTTTATTACTTAAAAGTAAAGTCGTTGCTCTGCAACTTCTCTACGTGTATTATTTGAACTAACAGCAAGAGTAATAAAATTTTAACATTTGTTTCCATTCGAACTTTCGTCTTCTTTCCCAAAAGTGTTGTTTGCACAACTAACATTCGGGCTCTAGAAAGGAGGTGTTCCAGCCGCACCTTCCGGTACGGCTACCTTGTTACGACTTAGCCCTAGTTACCAGTTTTACCCTAGGCAGCTCCTTGCGGTCACCGACTTCAGGCACCCCCAGCTTCCATGGCTTGACGGGCGGTGTGTACAAGGCCCGGGAACGTATTCACCGGATCATGGCTGATATCCGATTACTAGCGATTCCAGCTTCACGGAGTCGAGTTGCAGACTCCGATCCGAACTGTGACCGGTTTTATAGATTCGCTCCTGGTCGCCCAGTGGCTGCTCTCTGTACCGGCCATTGTAGCACGTGTGTAGCCCAAGGCGTAAGGGCCGTGATGATTTGACGTCATCCCCACCTTCCTCGCAGTTTGCACTGGCAGTCTTGTTAGAGTTCCCGACATGACTCGCTGGCAACTAACAACAGGGGTTGCGCTCGTTATAGGACTTAACCTGACACCTCACGGCACGAGCTGACGACAACCATGCAGCACCTTGTAAATTGTCTTGCGAAAAGTCTGTTTCCAAACCGGTCAATCTACATTTAAGCCTTGGTAAGGTTCCTCGCGTATCATCGAATTAAACCACATGCTCCACCGCTTGTGCGGGCCCCCGTCAATTCCTTTGAGTTTCATTCTTGCGAACGTACTCCCCAGGTGGGATACTTATCACTTTCGCTTAGCCACTGAGATTGCTCCCAACAGCTAGTATCCATCGTTTACGGCGTGGACTACCAGGGTATCTAATCCTGTTCGCTACCCACGCTTTCGTCCATCAGCGTCAATCAATTAGTAGTAACCTGCCTTCGCAATTGGTATTCCATGTAATCTCTAAGCATTTCACCGCTACACTACATATTCTAGTTACTTCCTAATAATTCAAGTCAGACAGTATCAATGGCCGTTCCACCGTTGAGCGATGGGCTTTCACCACTGACTTATCTGACCGCCTACGGACCCTTTAAACCCAATGATTCCGGATAACGCTTGGATCCTCCGTATTACCGCGGCTGCTGGCACGGAGTTAGCCGATCCTTATTCTTACAGTACCGTCAAGGTTCTACACGTAGAACTGTTTCTTCCTGTACAAAAGCAGTTTACAATCCATAGGACCGTCATCCTGCACGCGGCATGGCTGGATCAGGCTTGCGCCCATTGTCCAATATTCCTCACTGCTGCCTCCCGTAGGAGTCTGGTCCGTGTCTCAGTACCAGTGTGGGGGATCTCCCTCTCAGGACCCCTACCCATCGTAGCCTTGGTAAGCCGTTACCTTACCAACTAGCTAATGGGACGCATGCTCATCTTTCACCGATAAATCTTTAATATAGTGTTGATGCCAACTCTATATACTATAAGGTATTAATCCAAATTTCTCTGGGCTATCCCTTTGTGAAAGGTAGATTGCATACGCGTTACGCACCCGTGCGCCGGTCTCTGCTCCCGAAGAAGCATACCCCTCGACTTGCATGTGTTAAGCCTGCCGCTAGCGTTCATCCTGAGCCAGGATCAAACTCTTCATCGTATATTGTCTGCTTGAATTACTTCAAGCTATTGTTATTCGACTAAATTCTAGTGGTTTTTTCAAATCTCTCGATTCTATTACTCTTATTCTTTTGTCTTGAAATCTCTTTCAAAACGGCTGTCAATTCAATATGTCTAGGAACGTGTTCTGCTTGTTTTT
>NZ_JBLNKT010000053.1:0-5508 GCF_048158525.1 Flavobacterium algoris | reverse complement strand
TACAATCGAAAAAGAAGACATTCAGCATTGAATTATGCAACAATTGAAGAATTTAACAATCAAATTAATTACAAAAATGTAGCTTAACTTAATGTGCAGTTTTTATTAGCATATCCAATTACCTATTATAGAAATTTAGTTGATGCTCTTGCCGAAAAAAATGCCATTGCTGATATTTCAAACTACAGAAATATTGGATACCCAAATGCTCAAAATATTTACATTCGTGTGGATAGCCGGTTGAATAATGATTGTTTGGGATTGGGAAGTCATATTACACTGAATGTTGAGCCTATTCCTATTGTAAAATCAATTACAGAAACCCATTGTGATGACAACCAAGATGGTTTATATTCTTTTGATACCTCTACAATTCAAACGGATATGTTGAATGGACTGACCAATGTTACCGTTACTTATTTTGACCAGAATAACAATCCGCTGTCAAGCCCTTTACCGAATCCTTTTACAACGGCTTCGCAAACGCTGAAAGCAGTAGTAACGAATAACACTCCTAAAGCCTGTTCTTTTGATTCAACAATACAATTTATTGTTTCCGATTTACCGGAAGCATTTCCTGTTTCAACATCATTAACCACCGTCTGCGATGATGAAGCGGATCCCATTTTACAAGACGGGAAATATGCGTTTGACACTTCAACCTTCCAAAACATTATCCTAAATGGACAAACAGGAATGACGGTTCATTATTTTGATGGAAATAACAATCCGCTTTCGAGTCCATTACCCAATCCATATGTAACGGCAATACAGAATGTGCGGGTCGAAGTCATCAATCCGATCAATCAAACGTGCACCGCAACAGTAATTCTTCCGTTTATCGTAAAATCAGTGCCAAATATTGACTTATTGGGTGATGAATTGGTTTGCAGCAATCTACCCACCTTCACCAAAGATATTAACGCAGGGCTTCTAGACAATTCTCCAACAAACAATTACAACTATATGTGGTTCTTCAATGGAAATCCAATTACAGGAGAAACCAATTATAACCTAACCGTTAACAAAGAGGGGGTTTACACCGTGGAGACAACAAATAATCAAGGTTGTTCCAGAACGAGAACTATTACGGTTCGCGCATCAGATATAGCCAAAATAACGAATGTGAATATTGTGGATCTGGCAGATTCAAACAGTATTATGATTTCAGTAACAGGTGCCGGTGATTATGTTTATGCGCTGGATGATGAAAACGGTTCTTATCAACAAGAAAATATCTTCACCAATGTCAGAGCCGGAATCCACACAGTCTTCGTTAAAGACTTGAATGGTTGTGGTATAGTCACAAAAGAAGTTGCAGTGTTAGGAATTCCAGATTATTTTACACCAAATGGAGACGGTCTTAATGATTATTGGAATATAAAAGGAGCGAATACAACTTTCAACTCAAAAACAACAATATATATTTTTGACCGATATGGGAAATTAATAAAACAAATCAGTCCGTTTGATCAAGGCTGGAACGGAACTTTTAATGGACAGCAAATGCCAGCTACAGATTATTGGTACTCCATACTGCTGGAAGATGGTCGAATTATGAAAGGGCATTTTGCTTTAAAAAGATAGCTTATGTTCCAATAATGATATAAAGCATGAGCAAAATCTTGGGTATAAAAATATAAGAACTGCAAATTTAAAATTTTTAATAGTATGTTATCAAGAACAATTGAAACACTAAAATACTTAATACTGGAATATCGTTTTTATTTCTTAAGTATTACATTATTACTGGCTCTCTTAATTTATAGTTATAATGAGACTTTGAATTTGAATAAAAGACTTATTGAAATAAACAAAGAACTCTATCAGCAACAAGTCACTTTCGAAAGAAGACAAAAGGCATATGATGAAAAAGCAAAACAACAGCGAGAAAAACTCGAACGTATGATAAAAGAGATCAAGTTAAAAGAATAGATTTTCTATTCACGTTCAACTCAAACATCATTGTTTGTGTCATGTACTCAACAAATTTGTTTTTTAAAGAACAATTTGTCAATCAGCGACAAAAACACCATTAATGTCTAATGTTTTAATTTTAAAATCGCTCGCCAAGCAATCTAAACATTTCAATGGTTTTAACACAACTAATTCCAAAAGGTTTTGCGGCATCTGGAAGCTTAACTCTTTTTTGAGTTTTTAGATCACTTGTTTCATGAGTTACAATTTGATTTCCATTTAATATTGAAAAAGCTACTAGCCAAGCATCTGCCTCATCAGCATCCAAAAATTCATTTAATGCTGTAGTATTATAATGACTAGCTTTAGCATTTGCCCAATTAGAAACTTGTATGTATTCATTAATGACAACACTCGTATCTTTAAAAAAATCTTTAGGCAGATTTTCTTCACACCAATTTGATAATTCGTCTTTATTTTGAGTTATCTCTTTATGAACTTTATCAATTGAAATAATAATACCTTTTTCAGCTAATTCTTTTACTTTTAACCAAAAACTGGGTACAACATCAAATGGATAGCTAACCCTATGAGCCTCGATGAAAAAATTACTATCTAATAAAAAAGGTTCAGCCATCTGATTAATGAAGATGTTGGGTTACAAATGTCTGAAAAGTTTCGCCCCTTAATCCAGTAATTTTATAAGCGTCACGATATAGAAGTTTATTTTGATTAACAGCTTGATTGACATATGCTGCAAAACTGACACTAATTCGTTTTCTAGCTGTTGCATAAAAATCACCTCCTCCACCTTGATTGTCCTTTTTGTCTTGAATTCCTTGCATATATGTATTATAGAACTGAAAGAATTCGGCTTTTGTCATCAATCCTAGATCCAAGGCTCTCCTTGCAATAACAATTGGGCTTACTTTAAAATATCTTTTTGCGTAATCAATGCTCGCCTTTTCATTCCAAACCCTTATAAAAGAATCCGCAGGAACTAAAAATTCAGCAGCTACTTGGTCGCATAATTTTTCTATTGGGTCATTCGCCGGTTGTAGATTTTGATTATCAAAACCAGCACTTTCTCCTAACCAAATATGAGCTAATTCATGGATAATAGTAAATAACTGTGCTGCTTTTGCATCTGCTGCATTGACAAACATAAAAGGAGCCATTTCATTTACGATTACAAATCCACGACATTCTGCAACTGGAATAGGTCTATGTGTATTATTTTCGACCACTCCATTAAAATTGATTATAACTCCAATTTCTTCAATCTTATGAGTGATAAAACTTAACGTATCTTCAAAAGTTTGAAATTCACCTGCCCATTCCTGATGCAAGCCTAACGTTTTTCTAATATCAGTCACTATAGTTTCGTATGTGCTATTCTTATTGAATTTTCCTACGAAAGAAAGGGGTGCTTCTTCATTCTCTATTAAATAATCAGTAAGCCAATCTTGACGACGTTGCAGTATAAGAATGGTATCATAAACATTCAAACTAACTTTAGCTGTTTGGTTACTCCCTGTTCTAAAAAAAGGGAATGGAATATTTTCCTGAGGTGGTTCTGGTAGAAACAAATACCCAAAAGGAATATGAACCCGATTTGCAAATTCTTCTAACTGCTTAACCGTTGGGTTTTTAATATTCTCTAACCATTTTTCAACATTAGGAAACTTTATCAAAAAATCCTTCAATTCAAAGCCTGCCCGAGCGATTGCCCAAGTAAGCATAGTAGGATTGATATTGACTTCTGTTCTCATTTGTGCAAACTTAATTAATTAAAGGTAAACTATAATTTTTCTTTCGTCATTTCTTTTTTGACTTTATGTTCTCACTCCTAGTTCCGTTCAATCAGAGTTTCATTGTTCGTGCTACGCACGCAACGAAACGTTGCTAGCAGTAGTTAACATGTAAATTCAAACACGAAATTACAATTTTGTTGAGCCCAACTGGCTATCAGCTTTTAGCTATATAGTCACCTTACTTCATATTTAACATTAAATGCACAATTTCAATTGAATCCCCATTGTTGTCATGTCTCGAAATACCAACTTTCATATTTGCAAAGCTATGAAGGTCATCTCTTACGCTAAACCCCGAGAAAGGATACTTTTCACCATAATCACTATTAGAATTCAGATCTTTTATATATTGCATATAATTGGTCCATAAGTTATCAAACCTCTCTGCCTCACCAAATACAACTACAAATTTACGTTTAAGCTCATGTGTATCATATTTTGAAAGTAGTTTTGTAAGATGCTCTGCAACTACACTGTTCTTTGATCCACAACTTTCAAGTCTAAAACATTCAATGATGGTAACCGGAATTCCATTGTTCATCCTAATCATAATATCTAATTCGCCTGCTCCTTTGCCGCTCCCTGAAAGCCCAGACCGCGTTTGGTCTGAAATATTATGCCCCTTGGTTCTTAACAAATCAACAATATCATCATTAAGTAGGTCTTCAATTTTCTTTTGAAATTTTCGCTCAAGAATTCTTGATCCCACTTCAATAAGATCATTTAGGATTTTATCAAGGGAGTACATAGGATTATTATCCGGTTCTTGACTATCAATTTTATACAATCCAAGAAGTTTATGAACATTCACTCCTGTAGCACTTATTTCACAAGGTATTGTTTTGAAAGTATTTTCGGTTCCTACTTTTTTTACAAAAGTATAATTAAAAAGATGAGGTTTCATTGAATTAATACATTCTGAGCAATTACATGGAATTTTCTCAGGAACATCAGGATAGTTTAAAGATTGATGAATATCATTTAATTCTTTTCTTATAATTTCAAGTAAAAAGGAAGCATTGTTACCATTAATCCAAATGAAAAGTTTTCTAGAATACTGATCAGTAGTAATCAAAGCACGTGTATTTTCTCTTTGAATAATTACTCCATTTTTCCAAAAGGTTTTATCATATATCAAATTTCTTGTTCTTACAATGAAGCGAGCCATGATACCAGCAGGCATAAAGTCATAATGATATTCAAAGCGCAAATTATCCTTATAATCCCAATCAAATTCAAGTTTTTCAGGTTTAAGTAACTCTGGAATAAGATAAACGTTTTGTTCAACCTCAAAACACAACTCAAACTTCTTCATCAGTGTAACTATGTATGGGCGCTTGTCACGCTCAAAATCATCAAGAATACTGTCTAACATAGTAGGGTCGAATTCACCATTACGAGTAATGACATCTTTTGAATCAAGTATTTTATATACAGCATTTGTTGCCCATTCAGGCTTTAAAAATAATATATTTCTTAACAAATTATCTTCTTGAAAATGAAGAAAGACACCAAGATCATGAAAGTATTGACTTAAAAAAAGTGCCCTTTTATTTGACAAACCATGCTGATTACATATATTTAAATATTCGTCCGCTGAAATATAATTTGATTCCAAAGATTCTAATATTGTTCTTATATCTAACCACACTTTTGGAAGTGGATATGCAAATGAAAACTGCACATTAAGTTAAGCTACATTTTTGTAATTAATTTGATTGTTAAATTCTTCAATAGTTGCATAATTCAAAGCAGAATGTCTCCTTTTTCTGTTGTA
>NZ_JBLNKT010000052.1:0-5583 GCF_048158525.1 Flavobacterium algoris | reverse complement strand
CGGCTACTGATAATTGTGATGCGGCTCCTGTAGTGACTTTCGAAGAAGTTAAAACAAACGGAAATTGTACCAGCAACTATACGCTAACCAGAACTTGGACTGCGACGGATGTTTGTGGAAACACTGCTTCTAAAGCACAAGTAATTACCGTTCAGGATAAAACTGCTCCGGTATTGAGCGAGACTCCTGCCGATGTAACCGCTGAATGTTCTGCAGTTCCTGCTGCTACTACTTTAACGGCTACTGATAATTGTGATGCGGCTCCTGTAGTGACTTTCGAAGAAGTTAAAACAAACGGAAATTGTGCCAGCAACTATACGCTAACCAGAACTTGGACTGCGACAGATGTTTGTGGAAACACTGCTTCTAAAGCACAGGTAATTACCGTTCAAGATAAAACTGCTCCGGTATTGAGCGAGGCTCCTGCCGATGTAACCGCTGAATGTTCTGCAGTTCCTGCTGCTGGTACTTTAACGGCTACTGATAATTGTGATGCGGCTCCTGTAGTGACTTTCGAAGAAGTTAGAACTGACGGAAATTGTGCCAGCAACTATACGCTAACCAGAACTTGGACTGCGACAGATGTTTGTGGAAACACTGCTTCTAAAGCACAAGTAATTACCGTTCAAGATAAAACTGCTCCGGTATTGAGCGAGGCTCCTGCCGATGTAACCGCTGAATGTTCTGCAGTTCCTGCTGCTGCTACTTTAACGGCTACTGATAATTGTGATACGGCTCCTGTAGTGACTTTCGAAGAAGTTAGAACTGACGGAAATTGTGCCAGCAACTATACGCTAACCAGAACTTGGACTGCGACGGATGTTTGTGGAAACACTGCTTCTAAAGCACAAGTAATTACCGTTCAGGATAAAACTGCTCCGGTATTGAGCGAGGCTCCTGCCGATGTAACCGCTGAATGTTCTGCAGTTCCTGCTGCTACTACTTTAACGGCTACTGATAATTGTGATGCGGCTCCTGTAGTGACTTTCGAAGAAGTTAGAACTGACGGAAATTGTGCCAGCAACTATACGCTAACCAGAACTTGGACTGCGACAGATGTTTGTGGAAACACTGCTTCTAAAGCACAGGTAATTACCGTTCAAGATAAAACTGCTCCGGTATTGAGCGAGGCTCCTGCCGATGTAATCGCTGAATGTTCTGCAGTTCCTGCTGCAGCTACTTTAAAGGCTACTGATAATTGTGATGCGGCTCCTGTAGTGACTTTCGAAGAAGTTAGAACTGACGGAAATTGTGCCAGCAACTATACGCTAACCAGAACTTGGACTGCGACAGATGTTTGTGGAAACACTGCTTCTAAAGCACAAGTAATTACCGTTCAGGATAAAACTGCTCCAGTTATTGCAACATTGCCTGAAGCTTCAACTGTCTCTTGTTCTGCAGTGCCAACTTTCGCCACAGCTACTGCAACTGACGAATGTGGTTCATCTGTAACTTTGACTTCTGAAGATGTAACAACTAATGGTCAGTGTGCTGGTTCCTATTCTATAACCAGAACTTGGACTGCGACTGATGCTTGTGGAAATGCTGCTACAGCTTCACAAACTATTAATGTAATTGATACAACTGCTCCTGTTATAGCAACATTGCCTGAAGCTTCAACCGTCTCTTGTTCTGCAGTGCCAACTTTCGCCACAGCTACTGCAACTGACGAATGTGGTTCATCTGTAACTTTGACTTCTGAAGATGTAACAACTAATGGTCAGTGTGCTGGTTCTTATTCTATAATCAGAACTTGGACTGCAACTGATACTTGTGGAAATGCTACTACAGCTTCACAAACTATCAATGTAATTGATACCGTAGGTCCAACTACAGCAACAGCTTTTACATCAACTATTGATGTGAATTGTGATGCAATTCCTGCTAAACCTGAACTGGTTTTTGTAGATAATTGTTCCGCAGTTTCTCCAGCTGTATTTACTGAAAACATTATTAACAGAACCGAAAATTCTTATTCTATTGTAAGAAAATGGTTGGTGGCTGATGCCTGTGGAAATGCATCCGAATTTATTCAAATCATTAATGTTACTATTGCCAATAATATTGTGACAATAAATAGCTCAATTTGTAATGATGGAGAAATTACAACTACTAACCTAAGTGATCTATTACCAGCAGGAACTCCTACAAACGGAACTTGGATTGATGTAAATAATTCGGGGGGATTACAAGCAAGTATACTTAATGCTTCTGGACTTTCTGTTAAAGATTATATTTTTGAATATAAAATTAACGATGCAACTTGTCCAAGAACTATAAGAGTGGTCATGACCGTAAATACTGGTTGTGGTGGTGTTGTATTAGCCTGTGGAACTGTATTAGTCCATAATGCTTTCTCACCAAATGGTGACGGAATTAATGAAAAATTCATAATCGATAATATTGACGATACAATTTGTTATCCAGATAATACCGTTGAAATTTATAACCGTTGGGGAGTATTGGTTTTTGAAACTAAAGGATATAATAATACAAGTAACTTTTTTGATGGTGTTTCTCAAGGTAGATCAACTATCCAACAAACTTCAGGTTTACCAACCGGAACCTACTTTTATATCTTGAACTATACCTCTATTGATGGTAATGGAAAATCTGTAACCAATAAAAAAGACGGGTATTTATATCTAACTAAATAATTAAATTTAATACCTGAGGGCATTTTGTCCTCAGGTATAATTAATACAAATCGCCCTTTTTCTTGAATAACAAACCTTAAATAATTTTATCAAAACAATCAAAAATAAATTTGATAGATAATTTAAAATAATAAGTATCTACTATGAAAACAAAAATATTTTCTTTCGCTTTGATCTTTACAGCCTTTGTAAGTTTTGCGCAACAAGATGCTCAATTTACTCAATACATGTACAACACCATCAATATTAATCCCGCTTATGCTGGATCTAGAGGTGCTCTGAGTATTTTTGCGCTACATCGTACACAATGGGTAGGACTCGATGGTGCTCCAGTCACTAATGCAGTATCTGTCAATACTCCCCTAAATGGAAGTAATTTAGGTTTGGGAGTATCCATTATAAATGACAGAATTGGTCCTACAACTGAGAATACGATTTCAACTGATTTATCATATACTATCCCTACTTCAGAAACTTTTAAACTATCATTTGGAATAAAAGCAACAGCTAATTTTTTTAATCTAGATGTTAACCGATTAAACCCTGTTGACAATGACCCTAGTATACATGATTTCAATAATAAATTCACCCCAAATATTGGTGCAGGTGTTTATTTACATTCAGACAAGGCTTATCTAGGGTTTTCAATACCTAATTTCATAGAAAGCAATCGGTATGATGATAATGAAGTAGCTATTTTTAAAGAGAAAATTAATTATTACTTAATTGCAGGTTATGTATTTGATATGAATGATTACATAAAATTTAAACCCGCATTATTAACAAAAGTTGTTGGAGGTGCTCCTCTTCAAGTTGATGTATCAGGAAATTTCATGTTCAATAACAAGTTTGTAGTGGGAGTAGCTTATAGATGGAGTGCCGCAATAAGTGCCATGGCTGGATTTCAGGTTTCGGATGGGATGTATGTAGGCTATGGTTATGACCATGAAACAACCAATTTAAAACATTATAATTCCGGGTCACATGAGATATTCTTGCGATATGAATTATTTAAAAATAATAACAAAATTACAACTCCAAGATTCTTCTAAAAATAATTATTATGAAAAATAAGATACTCCTATACATAACAATAATAAGTATTTTTTCTTTTAATACTTATTCCCAAAAAGCAAAATTGGCTACAGCTGATAAAAAGTATGAAAACTATGCCTATGTAGACGCTATAAAAACCTATGAGAGAGTTGCTGAAAAAGGATATAAATCAACGGATCTGTTTAAAAAATTAGGAAATGCCTATTACTTCAATGCCGACTTGGATAAAGCAGCTAAATGGTATGGAGAATTATTTGCCATGAATAACAATGATTTAGAACCTGAATATTACTATCGTTATGCGCAATCTTTGAGATCTATTGGCCAAAATGACAAAGCCAATGAAATGCTGGAATTATTCAATCAAAAATTAGGAAACGACAATAGAGGGAAACTTTTCAAACAAAATACTAATTATTTAGAAGCCATTAAAGCCAATTCAGGAAGATATCAAGTGGAAGATGCGGGTATCAATTCAAAATATTCTGATTACGGAACTACAATATATTTAAACAAAATAGTATTTGCTTCAGCTAGAGATACTGGAAGTTTAGGACAAAGAAAACATACCTGGACCAATCAGCATTTTACTAATTTATATTCTGCTGATTTAGGTGATAACATGACTCCAGGTATACCTGAAAAATTTGGTACGACTATAAATTCAAAGTTCCATGAATCTACTCCTGTATTTACTAATGATGGCAAAACCATGTATTTTACACGAAATAACTATCTTGATGGAAAAAAAGGAAAAGATGGAAATAAAATTACTTTAATAAAAATATACAAAGCCAGTTTAGAAAATGATAAATGGACTAATGTAACTGAACTGCCTTTTGACAGTAATAATTACAGTACGGCACATCCAGCATTAAGCCCTGATGGGAAGACATTATATTTTGCTTCAGATATGCCAGGAACATTAGGACAGTCTGATTTATTCAAGGTGAAAATAAATGACGATGGGACTTTTGGAACACCAGAAAATTTAGGAAATAAAATCAATACGGAAGGAAGAGAAACTTTCCCTTTTGTAAATGATGAAAATGAAATCTATTTTGCCTCAGACGGGCATCCCGGTCTTGGAGGATTGGATGTTTTTGTATCTAAAATAAATCCAGATGGTACTTTAAGTGAGGTGCAAAATGTAGGAGAAAATGTTAATTCGCCTAAAGATGATTTTGCTTATTTAATAGATACAAAATCAAGAAGGGGTTTTTTTAGCTCCAATAGAGATGGTGGACAAGGATACGATGATATTTATAAATTCTTAGAAACCAAAAGACTTACTTGTGAGCAGCTTTTATATGGTGAAATTACTGATTTAACTACAGCAGAACTACTTTCAGATGCAAAAGTTACCTTATACGACAGTCAATTTAATTTGGTCAGTACAACTACTTCTGATGCAAAAGGAAATTATTCTTTTACTGTGGAATGTGGAAAAACCTATAGTGTAAGAGCTGAAAAAATAGAATATAACACAAAAGAACAAAAAATCACTATTGCGAACGATAAAGGAAAAACATACTTACCAATTGCATTGGAAAAAGAAAAATGCAAAGTTACCATTGGTGATGATTTAGGTAAATGCTTTGGTATAAAAATGATTTATTTCGATTTAGATAAATCTAATATTAGAACTGAAGCTGCTTTGGATTTAGAAAAAATATTAGATGTTTTAAATCAAAATCCAACTATGAAACTTGATATACGCTCCCATACTGACAGCAGACAAACTTTCAAATATAATGAAGCTTTATCTGATAGAAGAGCTAAGTCCACCATAAACTGGTTAATCAAAAAAGGTGTTGATTCAAGCAGATTAACCGGAAAAGGATATGGAGAAACACAACTCGTAAATAAA
>NZ_JBLNKT010000051.1:0-6730 GCF_048158525.1 Flavobacterium algoris | reverse complement strand
ACAAACTTTTAGAACAATTATTAAGGCAATATTTTCAATTTTTAATAAATTTCTGCTAAATCAGGTATTCCTTAAAACAAGTAGAGGCTATCTTTTCAGACAACCTCTTTTTTATAATTTAAATTTTAGAATATTATTTTTTTATCGCTGCATCATAATTTTCAGCCACTTTTTTCCAATTGATTACATTAAAAAAAGCATCAATATAATTTTTTCTTTTGTATTGGTAATCCAAATAATAAGCGTGTTCCCAAACATCTAAAGCTAATATTGGTGTTCCTGGAATAAGTGCATTTTTCATCAAAGGATTGTCTTGATTTTGAGTACTGGTCACTTGGAGTTTTCCAGCTCTGTCAACCACAAGCCATACCCAACCGGAACCAAATTGTTTTGTAGCTTCATCTTTGAATAAAGTTACGAAATTTTCAAATGAACCAAAATCGGTTGTAATTGCTTCGGCTAAAACATCTGATGGCTTTCCACCAGCCTTAGGAGCCATAATTTGCCAATATAAAGTATGATTGTAATAACCACCGGCATTGTTTCTGGTATTGGCGTCATTCAAGTCTAACTTTGCTAAGACCTCTTCAATTGTTAGGTTTTCTAATGGTGTTCCAGCTACCGCTTTGTTTAAATTATTGGTATAGGTCAGATAATGTTTTGAATAATGCATTTCTAGAGCTACTGCCGAAATATTTGGTGCTAATGCATCGTAGGAATATGGTAATTTTTCTAATTGAAAAGAACCTTCAATTGCCTTAACATCATCAGGAACTCCAACAGTAATTTTTTCTTGGGCAGTTGGTAATGGAACTTCTACAACTTCGGTGAGTTTTTTGTTATTACAGGAAAATAATAATGTAAGAAACAAAGAACTAGAAATTAAAAAGAGATTTTTTTTCATGAGTAACATTATTTTTTCAAAATTGAATTTATGATTTCGATATACTGTTCTTTAGCCTCATCAGCAGTAATGTTACTGATTTGCATCCAGGCATTTGTTTTGAAAGCATCCCTTAAATGGTAATTTGAGGTTTGCTTTAAATCCAAAGTTCCTATTGTAGCCCGTTTATAATAAGCATAGAGCCTTAACTGGACATCTTGCGGTAAAGATGCTTGAGTCATTTCAGACGCTATTTCAACGGCTTCTTTAAATCGTGTATCTAAATCTTTTTCAATCATTATCCTTTTGTAGCAATAATTGTTTTCCCTCCAATTGCTGTTTGATTAAGAACTACATTGATAGGTGTTCCTAAAGGTAAAAATATATCCACTCTTGAACCAAATTTTATAAAACCGGCATCAGTTCCTTGAATAACCTGCATTCCTTCTTCGGCATAATTTACAATTCGTCGGGCTAATGCACCTGCAATTTGACGGTATAAAATGGTGCCGAATGTTTGATTTTCGATAACTACAGTGGTTCTTTCGTTTTCTTCGCTTGCTTTTGGATGCCAGGCCACCAAGAATTTTCCAGGATGGTATTTACTGAATTTTACAATTCCACTCAGTCCATAACGCGTAACATGTACGTTTATTGGTGACATGAAAATAGAAATTTGCAAACGTTTGTCTTTGAAATATTCTCCTTCATAAACTTCTTCAATAACAACCACTTTTCCATCAACTGGAGCCAGTATTACATTGTCATTGAGTATTGCGGTTCTTTTTGGATTTCTGAAGAACTGTAAAATGATAATTAAAAGCAAAAGAGCACTTAATTGAATTAACATTTTAAGCCAATAGGTGTCAATAAATTTATCGGACAATAAAACGACAACGGCTGTGAAAAAAGTGCCTAATAAAATTGACGGGGTTCCTTCTTTATGAAACATAGTTTAAGATTTGGTAAAATAAAAATATAATTGGTGCTACAAATATAACACTATCTAGTCGATCTAGTATGCCTCCATGACCGGGCATGATACTTCCGCTATCTTTTACGCCAGCGATGCGTTTGAATTTGGATTCAATTAAATCTCCGATGGTACCTATAATTCCAACAATAACAGCAATTGAGGTCCAAATTAAGATGGATCTTTCGCTAAATTGAGGATTGGCCTTGATGTAGTATTTTGAGATTAAATAACCCGCCAAAACTGCAAAAACGATTCCGCCTAAGAACCCTTCTATTGTTTTTTTAGGTGATATTTTTTCGAATAATTTGGTTCGGCCTATGGATTTTCCAACAATATAGGCAAAGGTGTCGTTAGTCCATATTAAAATAAATAATCCAATTATAATTTTAGGATTATAGTCATTTATTCCAAATGAAATTTTAGTAATAAATACAAATGGCAGTATAATATACCCTAATAAATACAAGTATTTTGATGAAGTGCTTATTTTTTGAATATTATCATAAAATAAGAAAAGGATACATTTTATGGATACAACCAATGCTATAACCAATAAAACAACATCTAATTGTTGGATGTTTATTGAAATTTCTAAATCGGTATTGAATGCCTGATTGATAGTATCAGTTGTAATTTTATTGTAATGACTAACTAAAGTTATTGTAGTATATAAAAGGGTTCCAAAAAGAATTGGAAATACTTTATTTATTTGAATTAAATTACAAAATTCATAAACTGTAATTATAAGAAAGATTCCAAATAGAATGAAAAAGCTTTCCGTTGAATATAAAATAGAAGCGAGTAATAATATAATATAAATAGCTCCAGATATACCTCGTTTTAGAGTTTCATTCATTTTAAAGGTCTTCTAAAAGCAATAAATATAGATTTTTTGCAGAACTTCCGTATTGTGTAAAATCTTCCTCTTTTGCTTTTTCGAAATATTTTATGGTCGTTATATTGGTAGGATAGTCTCTTTCGTATTTCTTCTTTATGGCGCTAAGTCCATCACTTTTTGCTGCAAGAATCTGACTTGTGTTTGCCAAAATAATAATATTAGCAGGCAATTCGTTAGGTTTATTTTGTTTAATTTGTTTCGATGAGAATAAAACAGATCCTTCTTCGGCAATTAAATTTTCACAAGTTGCGAGAAGAAATTTAGGATTTTTAGGTTTGTCATAAGTAAGTTTATTATCATCTAATATCCCAAAAACATTAGGCTCATAGCATAAAACTTCACTTTCAAACCAGTCATTTTCTTCCAGTATGTTTTCAAATTGTTCTTTTACTTCTTCGGAGTTTTCGCAGTATAAAAATTTACCACCATTTTTTTTGAAATTATAGATAAATTTTTCATCTATAGAGGTAGCGTTATCAGCAAAGGATTTATTAAATTCACTTTCTTTATCTTCCTCAGAAGCCGGATTGTTAGCACCAAAAAATTTTCTAAAAAGACTCATATTCTTTTAATCTACTTTATTTATTATTTGAAAACGTCCAAAGATAAAAAAATCTTAATTCAAAAGAGGTTTTTGAATTAAGATTTTAAAAATAATTAAATTATATGTGTTTTTTATGATACTACTTCATCAAGATTTTTGTCAAAAGTTCTTTTTCCAAAAATAGCTTCTAAATCATCTTTGAATATAACTTCTTTTTCAATTAGAATATCTGCAAGCTGATTCAGTTTATCTTTATTTTCTTCTAGTATTTCTATTGCTCTTTGGTATTGACTTTCAATTAGTAATGAAATTTCTTCATCAATAACTCTAGCCGTTTCCTCAGAATATGGTTTTGAAAAACTATATTCACTTTGTCCAGTTGAATCATAATAGGTAACATTACCAATTTTTTCATTCAAACCATAAATAGTGACCATGGCACGAGCTTGTTTAGTTACTTTTTCTAAATCGCTTAATGCACCAGTAGAAATTCTGTTAAAAGTTACTTTTTCAGCTGCTCTACCACCCATAGTTGCGCACATTTCGTCTAGCATTTGATCTGGACGAACAATTAATCGCTCTTCGGGTAAGTACCATGCCGCACCTAAACTTTGTCCTCTAGGTACAATAGTTACTTTAATTAAAGGTGCTGCGTGTTCTAGCATCCAACTTACTGTAGCGTGACCTGCTTCATGGATAGCAATTGCTTTCTTTTCTTCTGGAGTCACAATCTTATTTTTCTTTTCAAGACCACCTACAATTCTATCAACGGCATCTAGGAAATCTTGCTTATCAACTGCAGTTTTGTTATTTCTTGCAGCAATCAAAGCCGCTTCATTACAAACATTAGCAATATCTGCACCTGAAAAACCTGGAGTTTGTTTTGCTAAAAAGTCAGTATCTAATCCTTCTATCTTTTTCAAAGGGGCTAAGTGTACTTTGAAAATCTCAGCACGCTCGCGAATATCTGGTAAGTCTACAAAAATTTGTCTGTCAAAACGACCTGCACGCATCAACGCTTTGTCAAGCACATCAGCTCTATTTGTCGCAGCCAATACAATTACATTTGAATTGGTTCCAAAACCATCCATTTCAGTCAATAACTGATTCAACGTGTTTTCACGTTCGTCATTACCACCAGACATGTTGCTTTTTCCTCTGGCTCTACCTACTGCATCAATTTCGTCAATAAAAATGATTGCTGGAGATTTTTCTTTGGCTTGTTTGAATAAATCGCGTACACGTGAAGCACCTACACCTACAAACATTTCCACAAAATCAGAACCTGATAAAGAGAAAAATGGAACTTGAGCTTCACCGGCAACGGCTTTTGCTAACAATGTTTTTCCTGTTCCGGGAGGTCCTACAAGCAGAGCTCCTTTAGGGATTTTACCTCCAAGATTGGTGTATTTTTCAGGGTTTTTCAAGAATTCTACAATTTCTTGTATTTCTTCTTTTGCTCCTTCAAGACCAGCAACATCCTTGAATGTCGTTTTTATATCTGTTTTTTCGTCAAAAAGCTTGGCTTTAGATTTTCCAATATTGAAAATTTGACCACCGCCGCCACCGCCGCCACCTGACATTTTTCTCATGATAAAAATCCAAACCCCTATAATAATGATGATTGGTAATAGACTGATTAAGATATCGGACCAATTGTTTTTTGGCAAGAAATTAAAATCTTTCAATTTTCCTTCAACAACCGCTTTTTCAAGTTTAGTTTGAAATATTTGATCATTACCAATATCGAATGAATAATGAGGACCTTTGTTAGGTCTGTCAAAAACATCTTTGGCAACTTTTTTATTTGCAGGATCTTTCAAAGCTGCTGCGTTAAGATATACTTCAGCCTCCGTTTTATTGTAAACGATAACCTTTTCAATTTGACCCTTTTCTAAGTAATTATTAAATTTAGAAGAAGTTAATTGTGCGGGTTCATTAAGACTTGAACCTCCGGTTATGAAACTTATAAACAAGAAAATTAAAAGGATTGCTGTGTAAATTAACCAAGGACTTATTTTAAATTTATTCGAATTTGGATTATTATCTTTAGCCATTAGAAGTGTGTTTCTTTAGTATTTGTTTTCAATTGTAGTGATTTTTGCATCACCCCAAAGACTCTCAATGTTGTAATATTCTCGTATGTGTTTTTGGAAAACATGAACCACAATATTTACATAATCCATAAGAACCCATTCTGCATTATCAGTTCCTTCAACATGCCAAGGCTTGTCTTTTAATTCTTTTGAAACTGTTTTTTGGATGGAGTTGACTATGGCGTTAACTTGTGTGTTTGAATTTCCATTGCATATGATAAAATAGTCACAAACTGCAGTGTCTATTTCTCTTAAATCAAGAATATCGATATCATTTCCTTTTACTTCTTCTATTCCTTTAATGATGTTCGCTAATAGCACGTCATTATTTATAGTCTTTTTCGCCATGAATTATTTTTATATATAAGTTTGTAAAGTTACCATTTTTTGTGATTATTTTTGAACCTTAACATAATATTAAATTCTGTTTCACAAAAAAACGTATATGAAAGTAATCAAACTCGATGCCATAGATTCTACAAATGAATTCCTCAAAGGGTTATCGAACAAACAGGAACAGGAAAACTTTACCGTTGTTACTGCTGAAAGCCAAACCAAAGGTAAGGGACAAATGGGAGCTGTTTGGACTTCTGAGCCTAGTAAAAACTTAATAATGAGTGTTTTGGTTAAGGATTTTTTATCGGATATTTGTCAGATATACAATCTGAATATTGCAGTTTCTCTTGCAGTTATTTCCGTTTTGGAATCCTGTAAGATTCCCGATCTTAGTATAAAATGGCCAAACGACATAATGTCATACAATAAAAAAATAGGTGGCATTTTGATAGAAAACAGCATCAAAAGTGACGGAACGATTATTTCTATAGTCGGTTTAGGTTTAAATGTGAATCAAACTGATTTTGAAAATTTGCCCAAAGCTTCATCATTAACGGTTATTTGTAATAAACAATTTGATAAGGAGGAATTGCTTTTTTCTATTATGGATAAAATTGAGTACAATGTAAAATCATGGAAACAACACTCTCAAATGCTATGGTCAGATTACACCAATAAATTATTTAAAAAAGGAGTTCCTATGCCTTTTTCAGATCAAAACAATCAAAATTTCATGGGAATTATTCAAGGAGTTTCTTCTGTTGGAAAACTTGAGGTTCTTTTGGAAGATGATAGCATTGCTGAATTTGACATCAAGGAAATTCAAATGTTATACTAATTTTTGACCGCACTAAATACAATAGATTTTGAAGAATTAAAAAAAAAAGAGGTTGTCTGAAAAGATAGCCTCTACTTGTTTTAAGGAATACCTGATTTAGCAGAAATTTATTAAAAATTGAAAATATTGCCTTAATAATTGTTCTAAAAGTTTGTTTAT
>NZ_JBLNKT010000050.1:0-8578 GCF_048158525.1 Flavobacterium algoris | reverse complement strand
TGGTGTGGTAACTCCAACATTCACAGATGGAACAATCACAATCAATGGTTGTTTGCGTTCACAAACCAGAACCTGGAACGTAACTGATGCCTGTGGTAACGCAGCAACACCAGTTTCCCACACAGCAACCTGGATTGCAGATTTAGTAGCACCTGTAATTGCCGCCTTACCAGCCGCATCGAATATCAATTGTCCAGCCGTGCCTTCCTTTATCCAAGCGACAGCAACGGATAATTGTGCAGTTGCTTCTTTGACTTTTGCTGATGTAACTACTCCAGGCAACTGTGCGGGAAATTACAGTGTGACCAGAACTTGGACTGCTACAGATGACTGTGGCAATCATTCCAGTGCTTCACAAACGATCAATGTTCAGGATATTACGGCTCCGGTAATCGCAGCATTGCCTGTCGCAACCACTATCAATTGTCCAGCCGTGCCATCATTCGCACAGGCTACCGCAACTGATACTTGTGATGCTTCAGTGACTTTGACCTTTAAAGATGTAACTACTCCAGGCAACTGTGCGGGAAATTACAGTGTGACCAGAACTTGGACTGCTACAGATGACTGTGGTAACCATTCCAGTGCTTCACAAACGATCAATGTTCAGGACATCACTGCTCCGGTAATCGCAACACTGCCAGCTGCAACCACTATTAATTGTCCAGCCGTGCCATCATTCGCACAAGCTACCGCAACTGATACTTGTGATGCTTCAGTGACTTTGACCTTTAAAGATGTAACTACTTCAGGCAACTGTGCGGGAAATTACAGTGTGACCAGAACTTGGACTGCTACAGATGACTGTGGTAACCATTCCAGTGCTTCACAAACGATCAATGTTCAGGACATCACTGCTCCGGTAATCGCAACACTGCCAGCTGCAACCACTATTAATTGTCCAGCCGTGCCATCATTCGCACAAGCTAACGCAACTGATACTTGTGATCCAGAAGTGACTTTGACCTTTAAAGATGTAACTACTCCAGGCAGTTGTGCGGGAAATTACAGTGTGACCAGAACTTGGACTGCTACAGATGACTGTGGCAATCATTCCAGTGCTTCACAAACGATCAATGTTCAGGATATCACTGCACCTGTAATCGTAGCATTACCTGCCGCGTCCACTATCAATTGTCCAGCCGTGCCATCATTCGCACAAGCTACCGCAACTGATACTTGTGATCCAGAAGTGACCTTGACCTTTAAAGATGTAACTACTCCAGGCAGTTGTGCCGGTAATTACAGCGTGACCAGAACCTGGACTGCTACAGATGACTGTGGCAATCATTCCAGTGCTTCACAAACGATCAATGTTCAGGATATCACTGCACCTGTAATCGCAGCATTGCCTGCCGCGTCCACTATCAATTGTCCAGCCGTGCCATCATTCGCACAAGCTACCGCAACTGATACTTGTGATCCAGAAGTGACCTTGACCTTTAAAGATGTAACTACTCCGGGCAGTTGTGCCGGTAATTACAGCGTGACCAGAACTTGGACTGCTACAGATGACTGTGGCAATCATTCCAGTGCTTCACAAACGATCAATGTTCAGGATATTACGGCTCCGGTAATCGCAGCATTGCCTGCCGCGTCCACTATCAATTGTCCTGCCTTGCCAGCCTTTGCGCAAGCTACCGCAACTGATACTTGTGATGCTTCAGTGACTTTGACCTTTAAAGATGTAACTATTCCAGGCAGTTGTGCCGGTAATTACAGCGTGACTAGAACCTGGACTGCTACAGATGACTGTGGTAACCATTCCAGTGCTTCACAAACGATCAATGTTCAGGATATCACTGCACCTGTAATCGCAACACTGCCTGCCACATCCACTATCAATTGTCCTGCCGTGCCATCATTCGCACAGGCTACCGCAACTGATACTTGTGATGCTTCAGTGACTTTGACCTTTAAAGATGTAACTACTCCAGGCAACTGTGCGGGAAATTACAGTGTGACCAGAACTTGGACTGCTACAGATGACTGTGGCAATCATTCCAGTGCTTCACAAACGATCAATGTTCAGGATATCACTGCACCGGTAATCGCAGCATTGCCTGCCGCATCCACTATCAATTGTCCTGCCGTGCCATCATTCGCACAGGCTACCGCAACTGATACTTGTGATGCTTCAGTGACTTTGACTTTTGCTGATGTAACTACTCCAGGCAGTTGTGCCGGTAATTACAGCGTAACCAGAACTTGGACTGCTACAGATGACTGTGGCAATCATTCCAGTGCTTCACAAACGATCAATGTTCAGGATATTACGGCTCCTGTAATCGCAGCATTGCCTGTCGCAACCACTATCAATTGTCCAGCCGTGCCATCATTCGCACAGGCTACCGCAACTGATACTTGTGATGCTTCAGTGACTTTGACTTTTGCTGATGTAACTACTCCAGGCAGCTGTTCAGGTAATTACAGCGTGACCAGAACTTGGACTGCTACAGATGACTGTGGTAACCATTCCAGTGCTTCACAAACGATCAATGTTCAGGATATTACGGCTCCGGTAATCGCAACACTGCCAGCTGCAACCACTATCAATTGTCCAGCCGTGCCAGCCTTTGCGCAAGCTACCGCAACTGATGCTTGTGATGCTTCGGTTACCTTGACCTTTAAAGATGTAACTACTCCAGGCAGTTGTGCCGGTAATTACAGCGTGACCAGAACCTGGACTGCTACAGATGACTGTGGCAATCATTCCAGTGCTTCACAAACGATCAATGTTCAGGACATCACTGCACCTGTAATCGCAGCATTGCCTGCCGCGTCCACTATCAATTGTCCTGCCTTGCCAGCCTTTGCGCAAGCTACCGCAACTGATACTTGTGATGCTTCAGTGACTTTGACCTTTAAAGATGTAACTACTCCGGGCAGTTGTGCCGGTAATTACAGCGTGACCAGAACTTGGACTGCTACAGATGACTGTGGCAATCATTCCAGTGCTTCACAAACGATCAATGTTCAGGATATCACTGCACCGGTAATCGCAGCATTGCCTGCCGCATCCACTATCAATTGTCCTGCCGTGCCATCATTCGCACAGGCTACCGCAACTGATACTTGTGATGCTTCAGTGACTTTGACTTTTGCTGATGTAACTACTCCAGGCAGTTGTGCCGGTAATTACAGCGTAACCAGAACTTGGACTGCTACAGATGACTGTGGCAATCATTCCAGTGCTTCACAAACGATCAATGTTCAGGATATTACGGCTCCGGTAATCGCAGCATTGCCTGTCGCAACCACTATCAATTGTCCAGCCGTGCCATCATTCGCACAGGCTACCGCAACTGATACTTGTGATGCTTCAGTGACTTTGACTTTTGCTGATGTAACTACTCCAGGCAGCTGTTCAGGTAATTACAGCGTGACCAGAACTTGGACTGCTACAGATGACTGTGGTAACCATTCCAGTGCTTCACAAACGATCAATGTTCAGGATATTACGGCTCCGGTAATCGCAACATTGCCTGCCGCGTCCACTATCAATTGTCCAGCCGTGCCAGCCTTTGCGCAAGCTACCGCAACTGATGCTTGTGATGCTTCGGTTACCTTGACCTTTAAAGATGTAACTACTCCGGGCAGTTGTGCCGGTAATTACAGCGTGACCAGAACCTGGACTGCTACAGATGACTGTGGCAATCATTCCAGTGCTTCACAAACGATCAATGTTCAGGACATCACTGCACCTGTAATCGCAGCATTGCCTGCCGCGTCCACTATCAATTGTCCTGCCTTGCCAGCCTTTGCGCAAGCTACCGCAACTGATACTTGTGATGCTTCAGTGACTTTGACCTTTAAAGATGTAACTACTCCGGGCAGTTGTGCCGGTAATTACAGCGTAACCAGAACTTGGACTGCTACAGATGACTGTGGTAACCATTCCAGTGCTTCACAAACGATCAATGTTCAGGATATCACTGCACCGGCAATCGCAACACTGCCAGCTGCAACCACTATTAATTGTCCAGCCGTGCCTGCCTTTGCGCAAGCTACCGCAACTGATACTTGTGATGCTTCAGTGACTTTGACTTTTGCTGATGTAACTACTCCGGGCAGTTGTGCCGGTAATTACAGCGTAACCAGAACCTGGACTGCTACAGATAACTGTGGTAACCATTCCAGTGCTTCACAAACGATCAATGTTCAGGATATTACGGCTCCGGTAATCGCAACACTGCCAGCTGTAACCACTATTAATTGTTCAGCCGTGCCAGCCTTTGCGCAAGCTACCGCAACTGATACGTGTGATGCTTCGGTGACCTTGACCTTTAAAGATGTAACTACTCCGGGCAGTTGTGCCGGTAATTACAGCGTAACCAGAACCTGGACTGCTACAGATGACTGTGGCAACCATTCCAGTGCTTCACAAACGATCAATGTTCAGGATATTACGGCTCCGGTAATCGCAACATTGCCTGCCGCGTCCACTATCAATTGTCCAGCCGTGCCAGCCTTTGCGCAAGCTACCGCAACTGATACTTGTGATCCAGAAGTGACCTTGACCTTTAAAGATGTAACTACTCCGGGCAGTTGTGCCGGTAATTACAGCGTGACCAGAACTTGGACTGCTACAGATGACTGTGGCAATCATTCCAGTGCTTCACAAACGATCAATGTTCAGGATATCACGGCTCCGGTAATCGCAACACTGCCAGCTGCAACCACTATCAATTGTCCAGCCGTGCCAGCCTTTGCGCAAGCTACCGCAACTGATGCTTGTGATGCTTCGGTGACCTTGACCTTTAAAGATGTAACTACTCCGGGCAGTTGTGCCGGTAATTACAGCGTGACCAGAACTTGGACTGCTACAGATGACTGTGGCAATCATTCCAGTGCTTCACAAACGATCAATGTTCAGGATATCACTGCGCCGGTAATTGCCACATTGCCTACCGCGTCCACTATCAATTGTCCAGCCGTGCCAGCCTTTGCGCAAGCTACCGCAACTGATGCTTGTGATGCTTCAGTGACATTAACTTTTGCTGATGTGACTACTCCAGGTAATTGTGCTGGTAATTATAGTGTGACCAGAACCTGGACTGCAACAGACGATTGTGGTAACCATTCCAGTGCTTCACAAACGATCAATGTTCATGATGTTACACCGCCAACTCTTATTTGTCCAGCTGGTCAAACAGTTGCATGTGGTGCAACACCAGTCTTTGGTACTCCAACAGCAAGTGATAGTTGTGATTCAAATCCAACTATCAATGATTTGGGTGTTACTACAACAAATAATGCAGATGGCTCAGTGACTTATACAAAAATCTGGACTGCCACTGACGCTTGTGGTAATACATCAACTTCATGCAGTCAAAGTATTATTGTACCTGCCTGTGAAGGATGTACTTTAGGATATTGGAAAAACCATACTGACAGATGGTGTTCCTCTTATACTCCCTCCATGTTGTTTGGTAATGTGTTTGTAAATGCACCGTCTAATCTTGCTAATTTAACTTTATTGCAAGCTCTAAACTTAGGAGGCGGAGGTATTTATAATTTAGCTCGTCAAGGGGTAGCCGCTTTATTGAATGCTTGTAGCGACGAAGTTGATTATCCAGCGCCTTATGGTAGTAATACTCAATCAGTAATAAATGCTGTTAACGCAGCTTATTTAGCAGGAGGAAACGCACCTGGAACATTGGCAACTCAACTGGATATTCTTAATAATTCAGGTTGTCCATTAGGAGGAACTAGTGCTACCCATAAAGAAGTTGGTTTGAGTTCTAATGCTGATTTTACTGCTTATCCAGTCCCTTTTAAAGATATACTTACGATCAGATACGATTTTGATTATGTGTCTAATGTAGTAATCGATGTATATGACGCACAAGGGATTTCAGTGCTTTCAAAAACGGATACCAATAGTTATTTGAACAAAGAAATCTCGTTACACCTTCATTCATTTAGAGGTCAAGAACAGGTTTATATTGTGAAAGTAACTACAGATCGAGGAAGTAGTGTAAAAAAAGTAATGTCTTCTAAATAGATTTTAAATAATTGTCTAATCCTTAAAAAAAGAATGAAACGGATTAGAGTATAAAATAAAACCTCGGAAGTGAAAATTTTCGAGGTTTTTTTTACTCAGTAATTAATTTTTATTTTATAAAAAAACAATCAAATTTAAAGTTGTTTTTTTATAAACTTGCTTGCTGGTTAATAAAAAGATTTTAGCTATTGCTTCCCACAATACAATATCCTTTTGATGATGATGTGTTTCATAAAATTGTTTATGAAGGTGTATTGCCATAGTAAGTTTTGACTTTCAAAACGTAAGCTTTCTATTTTTTTATTCTACCTTTTTTATTTAAAAATTAGGTTTTAAGGTTTTTTAAAGCCCCATTTTGGTTATTAAAAGGTTGTTTATTTCCCCAAAATAAAATATGCTTTTGACGATGGAGTTCTTCATTAAGTTGTTTTATGAAGTTGTTTTTGTTTTTTCTAAAAGTTTTTAGTCCCCAGTCTGCTAGTTTCTTGCTATATAACAAGTATGGTTTAAAACTTTTTTATCATGGAAAAAAATTCACTTCTGACGTTTTTCGAAATTTTATCAGGCAAAATTAAGTGTTGCATTTTATCGAAAAATACAATTTCTACATTAGGTATAAAAACACCTAATTTATTCTATTTTAATCCTCAATCACAAAATATGGATTTTACAAAACGATATTACCATAATAGTGTTTCAAAATCGAGGTTTGAGGAATTATTTTTCTCTTTTGGAAACTTGATGGTATTTTTATCAGTATGTTTCTTATTTTTTTCTACACAAATAAATGCACAGGTACTTCCCGGTATTGCTACTGTTAATACACCAGCAGGAGGTTTTCAAATTGAAGGCGACCTGCAGGCTAATACACCAGTATCCGGTAAAGGTGACTGGTTGCCAGGTATTTCCGGTGGTGGTGGTAATGTTTTAACTACAGCTGGCGCACCTGTTAATACTTTAACAACTTTTCATTTAACGGATCTTTACAATACATCAGAAAATAATTTTTCGGGTGGTAAAAAGTTTAATGACAACCCAAACATATGGACTTGGACAAATAATGGTGCACTTGGAAAATGCGATATAAACAATGCGTTATTTCATTTTACCACATCAAATGTAGGGGGTATTATCCATACCTGGCTTATTGTTGCTGCAGATCGGCGCAGTAACAGTGGTAATGCCTACATAGATTTTGAATTGTTACAAAATACAATGACAGATAATCCTAATGGCACTTTCTCTTCTGCGGGTCCTAACAATGGGCGAACTAAAGGCGATATTCTCTTAACGTTGGCTTTGACAAATGGAGGTGGGGCTGCGGAATTTTTTGTAAATAAATGGGATTTGACGGGTGGTATTTATGATTATGTTGATAAGACATCCTCTAGTCCAGCAGGATCAGTTTACGCCTCTACCAATGCAGGAACCGTTCCCGTATCTTTTAGTGCCTTTGGTCTCAATCAATATTCTTCCAATTTATTTGTGGAAGCAGCCATAGATTTGACAGCATTGCTTGGTGCTATAGATCCCTGCACAAGTCTGGGAGTAAAAACATTATTCATCAAGACGAAAACCTCTCAATCTCCTACCGCTACTATTGTTGATTTTATAAATGCAAAGCAGGTATCCCTGCAAATTGGGGTGGCAAATGCCGGCCAAGATCAATCACAATGTGGAAGTGTTTTTTCGGTTACAGGAGTAGCCACTCCTAGCCCTGGAGATGTAATCAGCAGCACTACATGGAGTGTTGTTTCTGGTACGGCAACAATTGCTGCTAATTCGGCACTTACAAGCAATGTGACTGTTACAGGTTCTCCAGCTACCTTACGTTTTACGGTAAAAACTGCTTTTGGATGTATTGTTTCTGACGATGTTGTATTGACAGTTTTACCCCCACCAATTCCCAATGCGGGCAGCGATGTGACCATAAATTGCACCACTACAAGTGCCACTTTGGGAGCCAGCGGAGGTGTTTCCTATTCTTGGTCACCGGCAGCGGGATTGAGTGCAACAAATATTGCCAATCCTGTAGCTTCACCTACTGCCACAACAACTTATACTGTAACGGTAACAGGAGCAAATGGATGTACAAAAACAGATGATGTGATAGTGACTGTAGACAAAGCCTTACCAATTGCCAATGCGGGCAGCGATGTGACCATAAATTGCACCACTACAAGTACCACTTTGGGAGCCAGCGGAGGTGTTTCCTATTCTTGGTCACCGGCAGCGGGATTGAGTGCAACAAATATTGCCAATCCTGTAGCTTCACCTACTGCCACAACAACTTACACTGTAACGGTAACAGGAGCAAATGGATGTACAAAAACAGATGATGTGATAGTGACTGTTGACAAAGTATTACCTGTAGCCAATGCGGGCAGCGATGTGACCATAAATTGCACCACTACAAGTACCACTTTGGGAGCCAGCGGAGGTGTTTCCTATTCTTGGTCACCGGCAGCGGGATTGAGTGCAACAAATATTGCCAATCCTGTAGCTTCACCAGCTGCCACAACAACTTATACTGTAACGGTAACAGGAGCAAATGGATGTACAAAAACAGAT
>NZ_JBLNKT010000049.1:0-10268 GCF_048158525.1 Flavobacterium algoris | reverse complement strand
TTCTACCAACATCCGATTTATATTCTAATTCACAATTCAAAGAACTTATAACTTCTAAAACTCTAAAATAATTTTTTACTATATTTGACATAGATATTGGTTGTTTGGCGACTTCAAGATACTGAATTTCAGTATCTTGACCAATATCTAATCAATTTATTTTGCTTTAAATAATTACACCCAACGGGTTGAATTTAATACTATAAAAGATACAATCATTAATAAAGCATTAATTGTTGAAGATAATTTTATCAATCAAAAAGTATTGTATAAACTTTTGAATAAACTAAATATTCCTTCAGATATTGCAATTAACGGAAAAGAAGCCGTTTCTTTTTATAATGAAAACGATTATGATATCATTTTTATGGATTTACACATGCCTGAAATGGATGGATTTGAAGCAACAAAAAAATACACTCCTCTGCAAAATATCAAATTAACGCTATACCAATTATTGCTGTAACTGCAAGTGCATTTGACGAAGACAAAGTGAAAGCCATTTCTAATGGTATGGATGATTTTATAACTAAACCTGTTGTTTTAAAAAACTTGAAAGAAATAATAGCTAAACAAATGCATTTAAAATGTTTTCAATATAAAAATTGCTGTATCGATTACAACGTTTAATAAATTTCTTATTAAGTAACTTGTATGCTGACGTGATACTTCTAAAATTGGAATCTGTTTCAGTATTACAGATAAAGAAATGAATTAAACGAACTAATGAAACCTTCCAAAAAAATAAAGAAGCTAGCTTGACAAAAATAGAACCAGTTAAAGAAGACCGGAATTCATTAAGGGTACTCCTATATTAAAAAAGAAGATTCTAAATTATTGGATTTTTCTCCGCTTCGCTTTTACAATTTGTTCATCAATCAAAACAGCTTCATAGATTTGCTGTCTCAAAAATGCAACATCAATTGCTGCGACTGAAGTAAACGTTACTTTGGAAGTAAACTTTGTAGTTTTAAAAGTCTCGTCTAAAAATGAAGTGCCTTTGCAAAAACCAATTGCGACTCCTTTTTCAACTTTTTCCCAAGGAATAGAAGCAGGCCAAATATAACAAATTCTAGAATGACAATAATAAAAAGGGACATTGTAAGCCAATTTCTCTTTGCAATTTGGAATGCATTCTAAGATAATTTTACGCAAAGAAAGAACGATTTCAAGTTCCTCTTCTGGAAGATTACCTAGAAACTCATCTATTTATTCCTTGTGGATTTCCCATAATAAAAAGGCCTATTATCTCGAATAGGCCTTGGCTTAATTACTTTTTTGCACTTCTCAGTTTCCTTGCCAAAAGTGTATTTTGCAATAACATCGCAATAGTCATTGGTCCTACTCCACCTGGAACGGGAGTTATAAAAGAAGACTTTTTACTTACTTCATCAAAATCAACATCTCCTGTAATCACATATCCTTTTGGGTGAGAAGCATCTTCCACTCTGGTAATACCTACGTCAATTACAACTACTCCATCTTTCACCATATGGGCTTTAAGATAATTCGGAACTCCTAATGCTGTAATGATAATATCTGCATTTCTTGTAAACTCCTCAATGTTTTTAGTTCTACTGTGAGTCAGTGTTACTGTTGAATCACCTGGATATCCCTTGCGACTCATCAAGATACTCATGGGACGACCCACAATGTTGCTACGTCCAATAACTACGGTATGCTTGCCAGCAGTTTCTACTTTGTAGCGTTCTAACAATTGCATAATTCCAAATGGGGTTGCCGGTAAAAATGTTTCCATTTCCAAAGCCATTTTCCCAAAATTTGCAGGATGAAAACCATCTACATCTTTGTCAGGATCAATCGCCATCAATATTTTTTGCTCATCAATGTGTTTTGGCAAAGGCAATTGAACGATATAACCATCTAAATCATCATTTTCATTTAATTCTTTGATTTTTGAAAGCAAATCGGCCTCACTAATCGTTTCTGGTAAACTTACTAAAGTGGATTCGAAACCAATTTGTTCACAAGAACGTACTTTACTTCCAACATATGTTAAGCTGGCTCCATTAGTACCAACGATTACAGCTGCTAAATGAGGCACTTTTTCCCCATTGTTTTTCATTTGTTGTACTTCGGCAGCAATTTCCTGTTTAATGTCTTCCGATGTTTTTTTTCCGTCTAGTAGTTGCATTTCTTCTTGTTTAAAAAGTTTAAAGTTTAAAGTTTAAAGTTTTGGAAACTTAAATAAAAACCCTTAAATATTAATAGTATAATGTGTTTCAAAACTGATTACTGAAAACCTGAATACCGAACACGATTTTTTTATCGCATTCCTGGCATACCACCTTGCATGCCTCCCATCATTTTCATTAAATTTTTCCCTCCCGGTCCTTGCATCATTTTCATCATCTTGCTCATTTGCTCAAACTGCTTCATCAATTGATTGACTTGCTCAATTTTTGTTCCGGAACCTTTTGCAATTCTAGCTTTCCTTTTTACATCAATTAAAGCTGGCTTACTTCTTTCTATTGGAGTCATCGAGTGAATAATTGCTTCAATATGCTTGAAAGCATCATCTTCAATTTCTACATCTTTCATGGCTTTTGAAGCACCTGGTATCATTCCAACCAAATCTTTCATATTACCCATTTTCTTTACTTGCTGTATTTGGGACAGGAAATCATCAAAACCAAATTCGTTTTTGGCGATTTTCTTTTGGATTTTTCTTGCTTCTTCTTCGTCAAATTGCTCTTGCGCTCTTTCTACCAAAGACACAACATCTCCCATTCCAAGGATACGTTCCGCCATACGAACAGGATAGAATACATCAATCGCATCCATCTTTTCACCTGTACCAACAAACTTAATTGGTTTGTTTACTACAGTTTTAATAGACAAAGCAGCTCCACCACGAGTATCACCATCAAGTTTAGTTAAGATAACACCATCAAAATTCAAGATATCATTAAAGGCTTTAGCGGTATTTACTGCATCCTGACCTGTCATTGAATCGACAACAAATAAAGTTTCTTGTGGCTGAATTGCTTTATGAACACGTGCAATTTCATCCATCATTGCTGCATCGACTGCTAAACGACCCGCAGTATCCACAATCACTACATTAAAACCATTGGCTTTTGCATGTTTGATAGCATTTTGGGCAATTTCAACCGGATTTTTATTTTCTGGTTCGGAGTAAACCTCGACACCTATAGAATCACCAACAACATATAATTGTTGAATCGCCGCTGGACGATAAATATCACAGGCAACCAAAAGTGGTTTTTTATTCTTTTTTGTAAGTAAATAATTTGCCAGTTTTCCAGAAAAAGTAGTTTTACCTGAACCTTGCAAACCTGACATTAAAATCACTGTAGGATTTCCTGATAAATTAATTCCGGCAACATCACCACCCATCAATTCCGTCAATTCATCTTTAACCAATTTAACCAATAATTGCCCTGGTTGAAGTGTCGTTAAAACGTCTTGACCAATTGCTTTTTCCTTTACTCTAGTGGTAAAATCTTTTGCGATTTTGAAGTTAACATCGGCATCAAGTAAAGCTCTACGAACTTCTTTTAATGTTTCGGCAACGTTTACTTCGGTGATTTTTCCGTGCCCTTTTAGTATATGAAAGGCTTTATCTAATTTATCGCTTAAATTATCGAACATGATTTTTTATTTTATTGAAGTGCAAAGATAAACTAATTAGATAATTAGGCAATCAGATAATTGGATAATCGACAAAGGGAATTTCAATTTATTTTAACAAAAAAACGACCTCAATTTGAAGTCGTTTTTGTATTTAAATAATTTATCTTGTTACATTCTTTCCGGAACATTAATTCCAAACAAACTAAAAGAAGCAGCGATAGTATCAGCCACTTTTTTAGACAACTGTATCCTAAAAATTTTCTTCTCTAAATCTTCTTCTCCTAGAATAGGAACAACCTGATAGAATGAATTGTATTCCCGTACCAAATCATATGTAAAATTTGCCAGTAAAGCCGGACTGTGATTGTGTGCCGCATTTTGAATTACCTCAGGAAACAACTCCAATTGTTTCAATAATTCTTTCTCTTTTTCATGCAATATCACTATTTTTGATGTATTTGAAAAATCAAAATTAGCCTTGCGAATAATAGATTGAATTCGGGCGTATGTATATTGAATAAACGGCCCCGTATTTCCTGCAAAATCTACTGATTCTTCAGGGTTAAAAAGGATTCGTTTTTTTGGATCCACTTTCAAAATGTAATATTTCAAAGCGCCAAGACCTATAGTATTGTATAATTTTGCTTTTTCTTCGGCAGAATAGGTATCTAATTTTCCTAAATCCTCTGCAATTTTCTGAGCTGTATCCGTCATTTCCTGCATCAAATCATCTGCATCAACAACAGTTCCTTCACGGCTTTTCATTTTTCCGGAAGGTAAATCCACCATTCCGTAAGACAAATGGAAAAGATTTTTAGACCAATCAAAACCTAGTTTTTTCAGAATAAGAAACAATACTTTGAAATGATAATCTTGTTCGTTTCCTACCGTATAAACCATTCCACCAACATCCGGGTAATCTTTCACACGCTGAATAGCTGTTCCAATATCCTGCGTCATATAAACTGCTGTTCCGTCTGAACGAAGTACAATTTTTCTATCTAAACCTTCATCCGTTAAATCAATCCAAACCGAACCGTCAGGATCTTTTTCGAAAACACCTTTCTCCAAACCAATTTGAACAACGTCTTTTCCTAATAAATAAGTATTGCTTTCGTAGTAATAACAATCAAAATCAACTCCTAAATTTTTATACGTAATGGCAAAACCATCATAAACCCATTGGTTCATGGTTTTCCAAAGATTTATTACCTCGGCATCCCCAGCTTCCCATTTCAAAAGCATTTCTTGTGCTTCCAGAATAATAGGTGCTTGTTTTTTGGCCTCTTCCTCCGTTTTCCCACTGCTCATTAATTGGGCAATTTCTTCTTTATACGCTTTATCAAAAGCTACATAAAAATTTCCAACTAATTTATCTCCTTTTAAACCTGTTGATTCCGGTGTTTGTCCGTCTCCGAATTTCTGCCAAGCTAACATTGACTTACAAATATGAATTCCTCTATCGTTTATGATTTGGGTTTTATAAACTTTTTTACCTGATGCTTTGATAATTTCGGCAACCGAATATCCTAAAAGATTGTTACGAACGTGCCCTAAATGCAATGGTTTATTTGTGTTTGGCGAAGAATATTCTACCATTACAGCTTTATCGTCAGGATTTGGTGTCACGAAACCAAACTTTGTATTGTCTTTTATTTCATTGAAGAAATTCAAATAATATTCGTCAGAAATAACAATGTTTAAAAATCCTGAAACCACATTAAAACCACTCACTTCAGTTACGTTTTCCACTAAATAGGTACCAATTTTGTTTCCTAATTCTAACGGATTACTTTTAATAACTTTCAATAATGGAAAAATAACCATCGTAATATCACCTTCAAATTCCTTCCGAGTGGTTTGAAATTCAACTTTGTCAATAGCAATGTCAAATAAAGCTAGAATCGCTTTTTCAATAGAAGGCGTAAGAATTTGTGATAATGTCATTTTATGTATTTATTTAAAGGTTGCAAATATAGTTATAATGCATCGATTTGAAAATTGGAAAACAATATAATTTCCTAGTCAAAGCATCCTGTTTGAATATTTACTAATTACTGTTGCGTTATTTTTTTTTAAATACTTGTAAACAATTTATCTTTAAAAGAGTCTATTAGGTAACTTTTAACATTTCGTTTTAATAAATATTTTTTATGCATAAAATAGTACTATGCAATACATATTTTTAAAATAAATGAATACCTTTGCATCATCATCAATCAAATTTTAATCAAAACAAACATCATGAATCTCAAATTAATTTTACTATGCTTATTCGCAACCGTGTTTTCGATACAAGCGCAAAATTCGGTCAAACCAACGCTTCTGGAAAATTCTGGAAGTATATCCGGTAAAATAGTCGATAAAAAAAGCAACGAACCGCTTCCTTATGTAAATGTTATTGTAAAAGAAGAAAACAAAGTGATTACGGGAGGAATAACTTCTGACAAAGGGACTTTTCTTATCAAAAATTTAGCTTTAAAAAACTACACTGTTGAAATACAGTTTATAGGTTACAAAACCGTTACTAAAGCAATTTCGTTAACAACTGGAGACAAAAATGTCAATATGAATACCATTCCCTTAGAGGAAGATGCAATTCAATTGAAAGGTGTTGATGTGGTAAGTGAGCGATCCACAATTGAACAAAAGATTGATAGAAAAGTAATCAATGTTGGTAAAGACTTAATTTCAGCAGGAGCCACTGCGGCAGAAATAATGAACAACATTCCATCCGTAAGCGTTGATCCACAAACCAATGCAATAAGCCTAAGAGGGAATTCGAATGTACGTATTTTAATAGATGGAAAACCTACTACTATTGAAGCTTCGCAATTATTACAACAAATACCATCAACATCCATCAAGCAAATTGAATTAATTACCAATCCTTCAGCAAAATACAATCCGGAAGGAATGAGTGGAATTATCAATATTGTATTGAATAAAAACAGTAAAATTGGTTTTAACGGAAGTGTAAACAATGGTGTAACTTTTGGAAAAACACCAAAATTAAACTCCTCATTAGACATGAATTACAGAACTGGAAAGTTCAACATTTACGGGAATTATGGTTTGAATACCGGAAAACAATCCAATCACGGATTCATAAAAACGACAGAGCCAGGTCAGGAAGATTTTCAAAAATTTACTTTTTTGAATACAAACACTTCTCATTTAGCAAAAGTTGGTTTTGACTTTTATTTAAATGAAAAAAACACTATTTCCTTTTATACAACCCAAAATATTTATAGAGGAAAGGGTGACTCTAAAACTACCGTAGATTTTCTTGATCCATCCAAAACAGATATTACTCAATTGTTTAATAACAAAAATAAAAATTATTCACAGGCCTATAATTTCGATTACAAAAAGGACTTTAAAAAAGAAGGCCATAATATAGAACTTGAAGTAAATTACACTAATAATGACGACAAAGAAAATGCTATTTTCAGTACTCCCGCCACTAATTACATTACAAACAAAGGAAACAATACGTTAATTAATTTAGACTATACAAATCCATTAAATAAAACTACCAAACTAGAATTAGGATTAGAAAGCAGAATCGAAAACACGAAAAACAATTTCATTAAAAACGACAGCTATAATTCCGATTTCTCATATAACAGAAACATTTATTCTGCTTATGCAAATATTTCAAAACAGATAGGAAAATGGAGTGGACAAGTGGGAACTCGTTTCGAAAAATACAATGCCAAAGCTTTATTCAAAAAAGTAAATGAAAATAACGAGACTTTCGAAGATGATTTATTTACACTTTATCCATCCGGATATATCAATTACACACCGAGCGAAAAGAACTCATTCAATTTAAGTTTTTCAAGACGTGTGGACAGACCTAGTATTGATCAAGTAAATCCAATACGTGAATGGAGTACCCCACAAATTGATTCAGAGGGAAATCCGGAGCTTTTTCCACAATTTACGAATTCTTATGAATTGAATTATACCAGAAAAACAAAAATTGGTTCCATAACAACCGGTGTATTTTACAGAAGAATAAATGATGAAATTACAAGAACGCTTTATGAAAACCCTAACGATCCTTCTAAGCTAATTTTATCTTATACTAACCTCAACGATAATAATGCATATGGTTTTGAAATTTCTGGAAATTTACAATTTACAAAATGGTTCAGTTCAAACGTAAGCTTCGACGCCTATAGTAAAAAAACAAGAGGTATAGTAGCTGATGAATTTGTTGAAGTAAATGTAACATCCGTTAATGCACGCATAAGCAATACATTTAAGGCTTCTAAAAACTTGCGTTTTCAATTATCAAGTATGTACAGAGGCCGCGATTTAGGAATACAAATGCTTAGACAACCTATGTGGAAAATGGATTTAGGAACCAGTTATACAGTTCTTAAAGGAAGTGGAACCATAACTGCACGATTCAGTGATGTTTTCAACACGATGCACTTCGCTTTTGAAGGAACCAAGCCAAAAAAACTGGAAGGTCAATTCAACTGGGAAAGTCAATCGGCATATATTGGATTCAATTACCGTTTTGGAGCTGGAAAAAACAAAGCGATTCAGAGAAAACAACGTGACAAAAACGAAACCCAAGGTGGTGGTGGACTTTTATAAGATAAGTTTTAATAGTTTGTTGCAAAAAGAAAAACCCGGAGTATGCCAACTCCGGGTTTTTTGACTTAAAAAAAAGTGCTTTTTAAATTATATTAGATTTTAATGCTTTTACCTCGTCCCCATTTGCTGTTTCACTTGAATCTGTAATGGCAGATGAATGATAAAAGGAAGCATTTGTTTTTTGTTTTAATAATGCAATATTGAATGATCGCAAGCCACCACCGGGCATAATGGTGATTCGATTATTCGCTTTTTCAACTAATTCAGCCAATACATCAATTCCTTCGACTACATTTTTTTCCTGTCCGGAAGTCAATATCGTTTTAAAACCACATTCGATTACGGATTCAAGTGATTGATTTATGTCTTTTACCACATCAAAAGCGCGATGAAAAGTACATGGAAACGGCTGTGCCAAAGCCACTAATTCCTTGTTTTGTTCTTTATTGACGCTACCATCTTCTTTCAAAATTCCGAAGACAAAGCCATCAACGTCAAGTTTTTTGAACTGGATAATTTCAGTTTTCATTTCCTCAAATTCACCATCTGAATAGACAAAATTTCCACCTCTAGGCCGAATCATTATATTCAAATCGATTGACAGAATTTCACGGACAGCTATAGTTATTTCAAAATTTGGCGTAGTTCCTCCGTCCTTCATATTAGCGCACAATTCTACTCTGTCAGCACCATTTTGTTGTGCAATAATTGCTGATTGCAAATTAAAACACGCTATTTCCAATTTACATTCTTTCATTTATTTCATATGTAGAATCTATTATTTTTATTGGAATATGTAATTTCCATTGTATTATTCATGTTTGCATCAAACTCTGGTTATGCTCATTTCAAAAAATAATCTGCATCAATTAATCGGTTTCCTGTTGCATCATTAACAGCATAATTAAAACCTCCTTGAATGCAATAAGAGCCATATTCTCCTTGTTTATTTAAGGCAATAAAACCAACTTGAATGTCTTTTAAATCTTTATTCCTATTCTTTGTCAATTTTACAATTCGAGCAACAGCTTCTTCACACGCTTTTTGTGGTGATTTGCCTTGGCGCATCAATTCTACAACCAAATGACAACCTGAAATCCTGATCACTTCTTCTCCGTGACCTGTGGCTGTGGCAGCTCCAATTTCGTTATCAACATATAATCCTGCTCCAATAATCGGCGAATCTCCCACACGACCGTGCATTTTGAAAGCCATTCCGCTTGTAGTGCAGGCACCAGAAAGATTTCCGTCTGAATCCAAAGCAATCATACCGATAGTATCGTGATTTTCAATATTAGCAATAGGTTTATATTGACTGGTTTTCAACCATTCTTTCCACTCTTTTTCGGATTCTTCTACCAATAAATTCTCTTTTACAAAACCTTGTGATAAGGCAAACTGCAAAGCACCATCACCAACCAACATCACATGAGGTGTTTTTTCCATCACTGCACGAGCCACTGCAATAGGATGCTTAATATATTCCAAACAAGCTACTGAACCAATATTCGCATTTTCATCCATAATACAGGCATCAAGTGTAACCCGCCCATCTCTATCCGGTCTTCCTCCATACCCCACACTTCGTTCTTTTGGGTCTCCTTCGGGAATTTTCACCCCAGCTTCAACTGCATCGAGGGCACGTCCGTTATTTTTTAAAATTTCCCAAGCAGCGGCATTAGCTTCAATTCCGAATCGCCAAGTAGAGAGCACAATAGGTTTCTTCCCTTTTTTAGATAAAAAACTACGCTCCTCCTCCGGTTTTCCTTTGAATGAATTTAAAGCCACAGCAACTGAACCAATGGCTGCGGTTTTTATAAAACTTCTACGATTTGTCATACTCTTTACTTTTGATTAACTATAATTTCGTCTTAAAAACAACCGACTGTAATTAGAAAATGAATATCAATAACTAATTAAATAACCCGTTGGGTGTAATTAAATGATTTGATTTTTGATATTATTTATTGGTCTATCAAAGATAAATTTATTGATATATTGAACCAATGTTAATGCTGTTATTTTTGCTAAAATTC
>NZ_JBLNKT010000048.1:0-12229 GCF_048158525.1 Flavobacterium algoris | reverse complement strand
GAACCGAATGAGGTTTAAAAACTGGCTGCATAATCGCTGATTTTGGTACTTAAAAATACGAAGAATCAAAGTAATAAACAAAAAAAACTGCCCGAAAATTACTTTTCGGACAGCCTCCTTTAATTTATTTTTAAAAACTGGTTTTTATAATTTTGCCATGTTAGTAGCTAATGTTTCGATAAATTTTCCAATAGGCCCTTTTATCATCATTGCCATCATAGGATTAAAATCTCCTTCAAAATCAAGTTGTACATCACTTGAATTATCTGAAATAGCATCAATATTTGCGATTAGAGTAAATGGAAGTTTATCACTTGCAGCTCCTAGAACAATTTTATTTGGCGCTACTTTTTCTTTCATTTTCAATTTTATTTCCGGCATACCTTTCAATCCAAAAATGAATGCATCGTCACCAATAACTTCAAATTTAGCAATAGTTTCCGGCATTAATTTTTCGAAATTTCTTACATCGCTCAATAAATCAAATAAATCTTGAGCTGATTTAGGAACAGTAACTTTTGGACTTTGTAAGTTCATAGTTTAGCGGATTGTGTTTTTAAATTTTTAAACTTCAATATTCCAAGTTGATGGACTCACGTTCCACTCTCTCAAGGTTTGCTCTTCTTCCTCGGTAATATATTTTTTGGCAACAGCCAAATTTAATAAATTCGTATAATTACTAAGGGTAAACAAATCAATATTTGCAGCTGCAAAATTCTGGTCAGCAACATCAAAAGCATAGGTAAAAATGGCTGCCATCCCTTTTATGTTAGCTCCTGCTGCACGCAAAGCTTCAACGGCTAGTAAACTACTGTTTCCAGTACTGATCAAGTCTTCTACAACGACAACATTTTGTCCTTTTTGTAAAAAACCTTCCACTTGGTTTAATCTTCCGTGTTTTTTTGCTTCTGGGCGAACATACACAAATGGTAATCCTAAACTCTCTGCAACTAGCATTCCAATTCCTATTGCTCCTGTGGCAACTCCGGCAATAACATCAGGTTTGCCAAATTGTTTTTCAATATTTTTGGCAAACTCATCCCGAACATAATTTCTTATGGCTGGAAATGAGAGTATTAATCGGTTATCACAGTAAATAGGAGATTTCCATCCGGAAGCCCATGTAAAAGGATTTCCTGGATTCAATTTAATTGCATTTATTTGCAAAAGCAATTCGGCTGTTTTTTCGGCTGTTTCTTTATTAAAAATCATAGTACAAATGTATAAAGTTTTTGTTAACGACAAACCACTTTTTTTGACAAATCACATCTCTAAGGAGACGGATTTTCAACTTTTTTTATTAGAAAGTATTGACATAGAGCAACTTATAGTAAAAATATTTCAGAATAAAATTCAAAAAGCCTACTTATATCACCCTGATGAAAAGGAGATTATGAAGACTTTGAAAGCAAAAATCCCTGTAAACAAAGCGGGAGGAGGCTTAGTATACAATAAAAAAGGGGAGGTTTTATTCATTTTCAGAAACGGAAAATGGGATTTACCTAAAGGTGGAATCGAAAAAGGAGAAGAAATAGAAGCCACCGCCATGCGAGAAGTAGAGGAGGAGACTGGTGTAAATGGTCTGACAATATCTCACAAACTTCAAAAAACCTACCACGTTTTTAAAAGAAATGGAAAATATAAATTGAAAATTACACATTGGTTCGAAATGCAATCTGATTTTGAAGGTACTCCTCAAGGACAATTAGAAGAAGGAATCGAAAAAGTGGCTTGGATGAATCCGGAACAAATTAAGGAAGCTTTAAAAAATTCCTACGAGAACATTAAGTTATTGTTTGAAGAAGAAAAGAGTCTTCATTCATAAATTAATGCCATTTTGGGCGTGCCAGGAGTAATAAAAAGGGGCTAATCAACATTAGATTAGCCCCTTTTTTTACTGCTGTCAGGCTATCCGCAGCACTTGGTGCTTAGCTGCTATCCTTCACGCGGGAGCAGTGTTCACATTACAGTTGTAATCTACAGAATGCGTTGTATTTTTTCATCTTTGTCAAAGTTAAAAAACTTTGACAAAGATTACAAAGAGTATCAAAAAACCGCTTCTGAAACTCTGGGATTCTCCTCTGCTAAACTGTTCACCGACGACGCATTACTAAAAATTGAATATTTTTTACTTTAGTACGGACAGTTCGCGAACTGTCCCTTCATTTTTTAATTACCTTTGCAAAATGAATAAGAAACACCATTCCAACAATATACTTTTGAATTTAGGCATCGAAAGCCTGAATGAAATGCAGGAAGTAGCGCAAGATGCTATCCTGAATGATAATAATGTTTTATTGCTTTCTCCAACAGGTTCTGGGAAAACCCTAGCTTTTTTGTTGCCTGTTTTAGAGATGTTACAACCCGAAATTCAATCAGTTCAATGTTTAATCTTAGTTCCATCTCGTGAATTAGGTTTGCAAATTGAACAAGTTTGGAAAAAAATGGGAACTGATTATAAAGTAAATGTGTGCTACGGCGGACATTCCATTGATACCGAAATTAAGAATTTAAGCAATCCACCAGCAGTTTTAATAGGAACGCCGGGAAGAATTGCAGATCATATTGACAGAGGAACTTTCCGAGTGGATAAAATCCAAACGTTGATTCTGGATGAATTTGACAAATCATTACAATTGGGTTTCCATGAGCAAATGTCATTTATCATTGGGAAATTAACCAAATTGAATAAACGTGTTTTGGTATCTGCAACTTCCGATATTGAGATTCCAAGATATACAAGAGTCGTAAACCCAACGATTCTGGATTTTATTCCAGAAAATGTGCAAGAAACGAATCTTTCCATGAAAATGGTCGTTTCTAAGGAAAAAGACAAAATAGGTAGTTTGTTCAATTTAATTTGTTCGTTGAAATCGCAATCGGCAATTGTTTTTTGTAACCATCGTGATGCAGCCGAACGCATCAGCGACACGTTGAACGAAAAAGGAATTTACGCCACCTACTATCATGGCGGAATGGATCAGGATGAGAGAGAACGCGCTTTAATCCAGTTTAGAAATGGAAGTGTGAGTTATTTAATCACTACTGATTTGGCCGCTCGTGGACTTGATATCCCCGAAATGAATCACGTAATTCATTATCATTTACCATCCAAAGAAGACGAATTTACCCATAGAAACGGTAGAACGGCACGTATGTTGGCTTCTGGAACGGCGTACATCATTGCTCACGAGAGTGAGAAAAAAATGGATTACATCGATTATGGGATGGAAGCTTTGAAAATCGAAAACTCCACTTCATTACCAAAACCACCAGAATTTCAAACGATTTACATCAGCGGTGGGAAGAAAAATAAACTGAATAAAATTGATATTGTTGGTTTCTTTTCTCAAAAAGGAAAATTGGAGAAAGGTGATTTAGGATTGATTGAAGTGAAAGATTTCATCTCGTTTGCAGCGGTCAAATTCAATAAAGTAAAAGATTTACTGCACGCCATTAAAGACGAAAAAATGAAAGGCAAAAAGTTTAAAATTGAAGTTGCCAGAAAAGTGATTAAGAAAGAAGAGGAGAATTAGTATTCAGTGTTCAGTTTTTAGTGAGCAGTAAAAAAATTAACAATAAAAAAAATCGTTAATAGTAAATCAAATTTACTGTTAACGATTTTTTGCTATGATGAAGTCACTGACCACTAAAAACTGGCTACTGATGACTATATCTTTTTCACGTATTGTGTAATAATTACAATCTGCTGACCATCAACTTTTCCTTCAATATATTCCGCATTTTCATGGTCCAGTCTAATGTTACGAACTGCAGTTCCTTGTTTGGCCACTATGCTTGAGCCTTTTACTTTCAAATCTTTGATTAAAACTACTGAATCTCCATGTTCCAGGATTACTCCGTTGCTGTCACGATGAATCACTTTATTTTCATCATCTTCACCTTCACCTGTAGCTTGCGCCCAAGCTAAAGTATCCTCGTCTAAATACATTTGGTCCAATAATTCTTGAGGCCAACCTGCCGAACGAAGACGACTTAACATTCTCCATGCTACAACTTGTACTGGAGTATGCTCACTCCACATACTATCATTTAAACATCTCCAATGGTTTAAATCTACATTATCTGAGTTTTCAATTTGATCAATACAGGTGCTACAAGCTAAAATACTTTCGTCAATTCCACCTTTTTTGGTTGGTAATACTTGATATACTTTTAGGTTTTCTGTTGCACCACAAAGTTCACATTTCGATCCGCTGCGTTTATTTAAGTCTCTTTCTATACTCATGTTTAATGGCTTTTATTTTTGGCGAAAATAAGGCTAAATAGCCCTTTTACAAATTTATATCTTTTGTTTCCGCAAGTACTATTTAACTCGAACCGCATCAGGAACAAGCATTTCATATTGACCGCCATTGCGAATTACATCTCTCACAATGCTGGAGCTGATATACGAAGTTCGTGCTGCAGTCAATAAAAATACGGTTTCAATTTTTGATAAGCGTCTGTTGGTGTGAGCAATTGCTTTTTCAAATTCGAAATCGGCGGGATTGCGCAAGCCACGAAGTATAAAGTCGGCTTTTATTTTATGACACAAATCAATCGTTAAACCTTCATAGGTAATCACCGAAATTTTAGGTTCGTTTTTGAATGTTTCTTCGATAAATCGTTTTCTTTCTTCGAGTGTAAACATGTATTTTTTTTCGGCATTGACGCCAATGGCAATTACGATTTCATCAAATAAAGAAATGCTTCTTTTGATGATGTCTTCATGACCTAGTGTGATGGGATCGAATGAACCTGGGAATATAGCTTTTCTCATTTGTTTTATCTTTAAACTAAAGCTAATTCTATAGCATTAGTAAACAAATCTTCCAATGAAATTCCGGCAGCTTTGGCTTGTTGCGGAATCAAACTTTCGGTGGTTAGACCCGGAATCGTGTTCATTTCCAGCATGTGCGGTTCTCCGTTTACAATAATAAATTCGCTACGGGAGAAGCCTTTCATTTTTAGGACTTCGTAAGCACGCTTTGCTATTTCGTTTACTTTTTGAGTCATTTCATCTGAGATTCTTGCCGGTGTGATTTCTTGGGATTTACCCAAATATTTGGCTTCATAATCGAAGAAATCATTATCAGAAACGATTTCAGTTATTGGTAAAACAATTGTTTTTCCTTTGTAATTGATTACTCCTACAGAAACTTCGGTGCCATCAAGGAAACTTTCTATGATGATTTCGTTGTCTTCTTTGTACGCCATTTCGATTGCGATTGGCAATTCGGCGGCAGTTTTTACTTTGGAAATTCCAAAACTGGAACCCGCTTTATTGGGTTTTACAAAACAAGGTAAACCTAATTTAGTTACAATTTCTTCGGTATTTATAATATCCCCTTTGTTTAAGTAATAGGAAATAGCCGTTTTTATTCCGTATGGTTTTAAAACCGACAATAAATCACGTTTGTTGAACGTTAATGCAGCTTGGTAATAATCACAAGATGTTTGTGGAATTTGCAACAATTCGAAATAGGCTTGCATTAATCCATCTTCGCCCGGAGTTCCGTGAATGGCATTGAAAACACAATCGAAAGTAATTTTAGTTCCGTTTACGGTTACTGAAAAATCATTTTTATCGATAGGAAATTCGGCATCATTGGCATCAACATAAACCCATTTTTCTTTGAAAATATGGATTCGGAATCCGTTGTATTTAGTTTTATCAAGAAATTGATATACGACGTTTCCGCTGATAAGTGAGATTTTATACTCGCTGGAATATCCGCCCATGATGATGGCAATGTTTTTCATTTTATACGTTTAATCGGTTAAACGTTTAATCGATTAATCGATTAAACGTATTCTAAACAAAATTATCATTTTTTTTGAAACGAAATAGCTTTATCTTTGCCACATATAAAAATAAATTTATGAGTTTACGTAAGTATCTTACTAGCCGTGTCTTTTTTCTACAAGCAGTATCTGCTCTTGCCATTATTGCCGTTTTGGGCTACTTATTTATGCATTGGTTGACCTTTACAACAGACCATGGTCATGAAATTTCAGTGCCGGACTTGCGCAAGCTGACAGAGGAGCAGGTGGAAGATAAACTGGATGAGTTGGATTTAGATTATGTGCTTTTGGACAGTGTAGATTTTAGAGGGGATTATCCAAAATTTAGTGTGGTGGAGCAAGATCCATTGCCTGGTACGAAAGTAAAAGTAGGTAGAAAAGTATATATTAAAATTAATGCTTCGGGGTTTTCATCCGTGAAAATTCCTGATTTAATTGAAAAAACATATCGTGAAGCGGTACCAACATTGAAAGCTTTAGGGCTTGAGGAAGGAACTGTTACTTATATTCCTAATCTTGGAAAAGATATGGTTCTGGAAATGCGTTACAAAGGAAGAAACCTGAAAGTAGGGGACAGAGTATTGAAATCATCCAAAATTGATTTGGTTCTGGGAGACGGAAAAGCCAGTTATGTAGATGAGAGCACAGTAGTAGATAGTTTAGCGACACCAGAAGCAGCAACACCAGCAAATGAACAATAATATAGATACAATAGATTTAGAAGAAGAGTTATTTGAACATTTCAGATTTGAAGTTCCTAAAGGGCAAGCGCCTTTGCGAATTGATAAATATCTGATGGGGTTAATTCAAAATGCAACTCGGAATAAAATACAAACCGCTGCAACCGAAGGAAATATTTTTGTAAACGACGCCACAGTGAAGTCGAATTACAAAGTGAAAGCCAATGATGTGGTTCGCGTTATGCTTACGCATCCGCCTTATGAAAACCATATTATTGCGGAGAATATTCCGCTTGATATTGTTTATGAAGATGAGGCGTTGTTATTGATAAACAAATTGCCAGGAATGGTGGTGCATCCCGGTCATGGGAATTACACGGGAACTTTGGTGCATGCTTTGGCGTATCATTTTGATAATTTGCCAATGAACAGCAGCGAACGTCCAGGATTGGTGCATAGAATTGACAAAGACACTTCGGGTTTATTGGTTATTGCCAAAACCGAATCGGCTATGACACATCTTGCCAAACAATTTGAAGCAAAAACTTCTGAAAGAGAATATATAGCTTTAGTTTGGGGAAATGTGGTTGAAGAGCAAGGGACAATTGAAGGAAACTTAGCGCGTCACCTGAAAGATCGCATGCAAATGGCGGTTTTTGCTGATCCGGAAATAGGGAAACCTGCTGTGACACATTATAAAGTGTTGGAGCGTTTTGGTTACGTAACGTTGATTTCGTGCCAACTGGAAACAGGAAGAACACACCAAATTAGGGCACATTTAAAACACATAGGACATCCACTTTTTAATGACGAGCGTTATGGCGGTCATTTGATTCTAAAGGGAACTACGTTTACCAAATACAAGCAATTTATAGAAAACTGTTTCAAAGCGTTGCCAAGACAGGCTTTACATGCCAAAACTTTGGGCTTTGTACATCCTGTAACTGGAGAGATGATGCGTTTTGATACGGAACTCCCACAGGATTTTCAGGATTGTATTGAAAAATGGAGAGGCTATTCAAAATCCCATAGCACGGAAGAAGAAGAAAACTAAAAACAAAAAAGCCCCAGATTTGGGGCTTTTTTTGTTTTTATAAGGCACAGTTTTTAATTGAAAGTTGTTTTTTATTTATATTTTGGAAACTCAAAAGCATAGCTCTTTCCAATAAGAAATAGTATTCCATGAATAATGGATTCCGGAAGAAATTTTAATGTGTCCAAACAAGAGTCATATGTTTTGTTGCAATAGTTAGTGATTACAAAAGGAGAAGAATTTGAAGCTAAATATAAGGCAGTTATTCTTTTACAGTCAAGCGTGTTTTTTGCATTAAAACTCGAAAAATAGATTTCCTTATTTTCCTTTTTTGATTGGATCAAATCAAAAACTGACAATGGAACTGTTGGATTTATAGGATGAAAAAGTATTGATTTAGCGACATCGATTAAAATCCATTTTTGAAATTCTTTGGAATAAATTTCATTAAAAGAATGTCCGCCTTTGATGCAGGGATCATTTGATTGTATCTTCAATCCCCACTCTTTAACTTTTAAATCGTTTATGACACAAAAATTATTGAATACTTGCGAAAAATCACTACAAACACCTCCTTCGCCACCAATCATTTTTTTTAATACCAATGTGGATGATTTTCCCAATCCCGGCCCGCCTTTGCAATTATTTCTAAGCCAAATAGCTATTTTTATTGCTTTATCAAGATCACTTAATACGACTTTTGTTTTTTTTAAAATGAAAGGGTTTAACTCAAAATAGATTTGGGGAATATCGGCAATTTTATTAATGTGATTGTAACAAAAATTTTCAATCCGATTCTTAGATGTGTTTTTAGATAGCAATCTAAATCGGATTTTATATAGTATAGGGTGTCTCCTTAAATACCAAATTAAAGATTTATTCATGTGCAATAATTTATCCTGTTAATAAACAATTTAAATCAATAAATGCTAATGTATAAATAATTTTTAAGGGCGTAACTACATAGTAATTAAGTAGGTAGTGTCAAATGTATTAAAATTAAAAATTAGAAGTTTTATTATTTTTGGAAAATCGTTAAACTGCAATAAAAAAGCCCCAAATGGGACTTTTATTTTAAAAAATATTTTGAAAGTGTTCGAATAGTTATTTTTTTAGAGGATAATTGGCTTCGAAGGTTTTGAATCGGGAATCGAGATTTTTCAGCAATTGTTTTTTGACGGAAGTATCTTTTATAAAACTATAATTGATGCTGTTGTAAACAAACTGTTTAATATCAGCATAAGTTATGTCTTTGTATCTTTTGGCTAAAAGTACATATTGCTCTGTCATATTGGTTCTTAATATTCCTGCATCATCTGTACTGATGACAATTGGGACATCAAATTCCTTATACAATAGCAACGGATGACGGTTTTCTTTGACTTTCAAAATGAATTCGTTACTAGCTAAATTTATTTCAATAGGAATTGTTTTCTTAGCCATATAGCGCAATAAATCATAAGAATTTTGCTCATAGGCCATATCTACGCCATGACCAATACGATTTGCTCCAGCAATGTAAACCGCAGCATTAATGTGCCAAGTCAGGTCTTCGGGTTGCACTAATCCCAGGGTAAGTTCACCGGCATGTAGCGTGTATTTTACATTTGGATAACGGGAATGGCAATATTTAAACATAACCATGTGCAACCAATAATCTTTCATGGACGTTTCGCCATCTTCAGGAGAAACAATGTTTACGCCCGCCATAAGCGGACTGCTATCAGCCGAGATAAAAGCAATTACCAGATTTTTAAATAAATCAACGGGTTCCATGAAACGCAATACAAAATTTTGATAGCGCATCGTGAAAAGGGCATCATCAATTTTAAGGTCATTGTGAAGTTTGGCTACAAAATTTGTATTGAAATCAGTGGCGTAAGATGTAGCATCTTTTTGCAGTAAAGTATTGTAAACAGAATCCAACGATTTTATAATTGCTTTTTCATCTTTTACTTTTGCCAATTGTCTCAATCGAGTATTGAATTGGGTCAAATCATCCGTGTTCATAGCACAAGGAATCGTAGATAATTGCGTTTCAATATAACTGACATTCTCAGTAATGGCCCTGTTTTTTAGTTCCAATATTCCTTGTCCAAAATTACCTCTGATTGCTGGTTCAAACTTCATAAATGATTCAAAAAATAACTTGTCCGAAGGATAATCAACATGATTGTAATCTTTTACAGACCATTTTTGCATGATTTTTTGCTTGTATACATCTAATTCTCCACGGCTTTTCAATGATGAAAATTGTTCCCAGTTCCCAGTAGCCGGTTTTTCTTTTTGGACTTGCATAGTTTCAGTATTCAGATAAAAATCTTCGGAAATAGCATGTTCCAATAAAGGTTCCGCATAAATCGATCCGGAATAGTGGTGGTGTAAATCGCCTCCTTTTGGCATTTGAGAAAAGAAAGCGGTTAATTCAGCTTCATTATTTCTAATTTTTTCTAAATATTCATTGGTTGATTGTGAGTAACCAACATTCAATAGTATTGAAAAAAGAAAAGTAAAGAATAATTTCATAGTGTAATTTTTTATCGAAATAAAAACAGGATTTAGGTGTTTTTTTGCCAAATTTAAGCAATTCCATTTTCTGTTTTGTACAACGCCTAAAAAGTTTTACTTTTACTGCTCTTATTAAAAAGGGTATTATTGCCTCTTTTTCTATTATTTTTAAATTTTAATTTTTCCAATTGCGTATTGTTTTATTGACTTCTTTTCGAAATTTTACTCTTTCGAAGCGATGTTGTTTTTCAAATGGCTACATAAAAAAATGAAACAGTATTTTAATTTTTTCGATTTCAAACAGAAAGTCAATTATAAAACAGAAATTTTAGCAGGATTAACGGTTGCCATGACCATGATTCCTGAATCACTCTCTTTTGCTATATTGGCCGGTTTTCCTCCTTTGACAGGTTTGTATGCCGCTTTTATTATGGGTTTGATTACTGCGGTATTTGGAGGAAGACCAGGAATGGTTTCTGGAGGAGCAGGTGCAACGGTGATTGTTTTAATTGCTTTGATGAAATCAAATGGCTTAGAATACGTTTTTGCAGCAGTTGCTTTGGCAGGGATTTTACAAATTTTCGTTGGTATTTTTAAACTGGGTAAATTTATCCGTTTGGTACCACAACCAGTAATGTTTGGTTTTGTCAATGGATTGGCGGTAGTCATTTTTATGTCACAAATGGAACAATTCAAAACCATTGTCAAGGGTCAAATTCAATGGCTTTCTGGAAGTCCCTTGTTTATTATGCTGGGTTTGGTTGCTTTGACAATTGCAATTATAATGTTTTTTCCTAAAGTTACTAAAGCTGTTCCTGCTTCATTAATAGCGATAATAGTTGTTTTTGCTTTGGTTTTTTTCTTTGGTATCGAAACTAAAACAGTCAAAGATATTGCTTCAGTAAGTGGCGGTTTTCCACCATTTCACATTCCGAAAATCCCAGTGAGTTTAGAAACGTTGCAAATTATATTTCCGTATGCTTTAATTATGGCTTCCGTTGGATTAACAGAAGGTTTATTGACGTTAAATTTAGTTGATGAAATGACGGAAACAAAAGGAAACGGAAATCGGGAATGCATTGCACAAGGAAGTGCCAATATCTTAAATGGTTTTTTCTTTGGGATGGGTGGTTGTCCTATGATTGCGCAAACGTTGGTGAACCTTTCAGCAGGTTCCAGAGCTCGTTTATCCGGTATCATTGCTGCGTCGACAATACTGATGATTATTTTATTTGGAGCTCCAATAATTGAGCAATTGCCTATGGCAGCTTTGGTTGGCGTCATGATTATGGTAGCAATAGGAACGTTTGAATGGGCTAGTTTTAGAATTATCAATAAAATGCCCAAACATGATATTTTTGTTGGTGTGGTTGTCGCATTAATTACCATTTTACTGCACAATTTGGCTTTAGCCGTTTTAATTGGAGTAATTATTTCTGCTTTGGTTTTTGCTTGGGAAAGTGCAAAAAGAATTCGTGCCAAGAAATATATTGACGAAAAAGGAGTGAAGCATTATGAAATATATGGGCCTTTATTTTTTGCATCTACAACAGCATTTACCGAAAAATTTGATGTTTCAATTGACCCAAAAGAAGTAATCATTGATTTTAAAGAAAGCAAAATTACGGATATGAGTGCAATTGATGCCGTAAATAAAATCACTGAACGGTATGCTAAACTCAATAAAATAGTTCATTTGCAGCATTTAAGCGTTGATTGTAGAACATTGCTAAAAAATGCAGATAAGGTTATAGATGTCAATATTCTGGAAGACCCAACCTATAAAACAGCAATTGACTAAGAGTTTTTGGATTTGCTTAAATTGTCATTCATTCTTGCTTCAATAATTTTTTTTAAAAGTGCATTAGGAATAGTTTTTTCAGGGGTAAAACGAATGGTTCCTTTTGATACACTAAAATCTTTTAATTCTTCTTTGAATTGTTCAACTGTTTTGGAGTTCCAAGGAAAAAAACTGCAATGATTTTTAAAAGCGGCAAAACCCACTAAAATTTCGTTGTATTTGTATGCAGGCATTTGATAACTAATTACTTCTTGTGCTTTGGGAACAATTTCTTTTATGGTTTATGTCCCGTCCTGAAATAGCGATACACAAAAAAGATCGTTATGGAAGAAAACATAAATTATGTAAAACGCACCCAACGCGATTACAGTATGTCTTTAAAGCTTCAAATTGTTAGAG
>NZ_JBLNKT010000047.1:0-15504 GCF_048158525.1 Flavobacterium algoris | reverse complement strand
CTCTAACAATTTGAAGCTTTAAAGACATACTGTAATCGCGTTGGGTGCGTTTTACATAATTTATGTTTTCTTCCATAACGATCTTTTTTGTGTATCGCTATTTCAGGACGGGACAAGGATATCAAAAAAAAAGCTTTGAAAATATTTCAAAGCTTTTTTTAAAATTTTATCTAAAAAGGTAAATCGTCTGCTTCTTCTTCGTTTAAGTTTGTTGCTGGTGCAAATGCTTCAGCAGCTGGCATAGGTGGCATTTGTGCAGAAGGAGCTTCAGCTTGAACTTTTCCTATTCTCCATCCTTGGATTGTATTGAAATAAACAGTTTCTCCCTGAGGATTTGTCCATTCTCTACCTCTTAAATTAATATCAATTTTTACAGCTTCACCTACTTGAAAACCGTTCAATAAGTCACATTTATCCTGAACAAACTGAACTAGAATATGTTGTGGATACTGCTCATCAGTTGTAACAACTACATCTCTTTTTTTGAAACCTCCAGATCCAACTTCTTTAGTTTGATCGATCATTTTAATTTTTCCTGTAACTTCCATCTTCTATGTTTTAATTGTTTTGCTCTATTTTTTTCTTTCAGCCAGAAGTACTTTCCATGCTGAAAACACATCATTACTATCTAAATATTTTTTAGCTTCTAAGTGTACTTTTATAGTATCATCGGAGCTTAAAACACCTTTCACAGCAAAATTCTGTTTTACAAATATACTAACTTCTTCCATTGTAGGCAAGGCTTCAATATTACCTAACATACCTAAATCATTTCCATTAAAAACAGTGCTTTCCTTTATAAAATTAGGGATTGCATCCACTCCTATTCCTAGTGTTGACAATGGTTTAGGTACTTCAAAAAGTCCTTGATTTGATCTGGAATACCAGTTACCGCCTAATCTTGAAACCAAATCTATTTTATATTGATCAATTGCTCCGTTTTCGTCCAAAATAGATTCGTCAATATGAATTCGCAACACTTCACAAAGAATCAGATTTCCTGCGCCTCCTTCACTTCCCAAAGGAATAATCTGAGTGACTTTACATTCAAATTGAACTGGCGATTCTTTAACCCTGAAAGGCTTTACAACTTCGGAAGGAATTGGCGTCAAACCTGATTTTATAAACTCATTTACTCCATCAGCATACTCTGTACTTGCCAGAGAAGTTTGTTGAACCATATCATAATTTACCACATTGATTACTACTTCCCGAGTTGCTTCGGCATTGATTAAAGTATGTTTAATCGAATTATCACGAACCCGTCTTGCTGGTGAAAAAATAAGTATTGGCGGATTAGCACTGAACACATTGAAAAAACTAAAAGGCGATACATTAGGGATTCCATTGACACCAATAGTACTTGCAAAAGCGATAGGTCTTGGTCCAACAGAGCTTTGCAAATAGCCTTGCAGCTTAGCTGTTTCAATACTTTTAGGATCAATACTAATCATATATTTTTAATTTGTCTTCGAAAGATACAAAAGTAGACAAATGAATCAAGTTTAAGAAGTAGTAATCAAGATTTAGAATAAAAAACAGGATATAATTTTTTGAAAAAAAATTCTTTAATTAAAACTAAAATACTAGAGCATTTATTTCGTTATATTTATAATTCAAAATTTAATTTATGCAGTTTTCTGAAAGAAGAAATACAACCCGTTGGATTATTATTTTTGCTTCCTTTTTAATAATTTCATTGATTCTTTGGAACACCTATACCTTTTTTCAAATCTTCAAAAATGAAGAACGATTAAAAATGAACCTTTGGGCAAAAGCACAAAAAACACTGATTAATGCCGACGAAAATACGGATGTAGAACTTCCACTTCAGATTTTCAGTAACAATACTTCCATTCCTATCATACTTACAGAAAAAGACAGCATTATAAATACGGTAAATATTGATGATGCCATTGTGAAAAATAAATCTAAGGCAAATGCATTTTTACACGATTTAAAAAATGAAAATGAGCCTATTGTTATTGAATATGTACCCGGAAAATTTCAAAATTTATATTATGGTAATTCCGCATTACTGAATAAACTAAAATACTATCCCGTTGCATTAGTGCTAATCATAGTGCTTTTTGGCGGCTTGGTTTATAACTTTTACAGAAGTACCAAAATGGCCACGCAAAACAAACTTTGGGCTGGAATGGCCAAAGAAACAGCGCACCAAATAGGAACTCCACTTTCATCCTTAATTGGCTGGGTTGAACTCCTGAAATCCGAAAATGTAGATGAAAGTACTACTTTCGAAATTGAAAAAGACATTGAGCGTCTACAAACTATAACAGATCGTTTTTCAAAAATAGGTTCGGAACCAAAATTAGAAAACAAAGATATTGTAGCGGAAACATTGCAGTCCTACGACTATTTGCAATCTCGATTTTCGAAACAAATTGAATTTTCTTTTAAAGCCTCAAAATCACCAATAATGGTATCGTTAAACCCTACATTACACAGCTGGACGATAGAAAATTTAGTAAAAAATGCTATCGACGCCATGAAAGGCAGAGGGAAATTAGCTTTAGAAATAGAGCAAGAAGGCGATTATGTAAAAATAAACATTATCGATTCCGGGGGCGGAATTCAGAAAAAACAATTCAAAACTATCTTTGAACCCGGTTTTACCACTAAAAAAAGGGGTTGGGGCTTAGGACTTTCTTTAACCAAAAGAATTGTGGAAGAATACCACAAAGGAACCATAAAAGTACTGGGTTCCGAAATAGGGAAAGGAACAACAATGCAAGTGAGTTTTAAAAAAAGTGATTTAGTTTAACGGAACTCCATACCAAGAAACCTTCGTAAACATCAATTTTCTGGCAAGTTTTGACTTACTCAAATATTCCTGAACGAACAACACATGTTCTTCGGTTTGTGCCAATACCTCATTGATGGATTTTTTAATCGAAGCCAAATTAGATGTATTCTCATTTCCAACGGCTCCAATATTATAAATAGCATCTTGGCATTTGACTAATTTCTCTTTTGGAGTTTGAATCATCCGGCTAATTTCATCGTCTGAAAAAGCAGGCTTGAACTTATTATTTCTGTAATGAACAAAATCGTTCAATAAGATGACTGCCTCATTAAAATTGGCGACTATTGAATTCAATTCTTCAATATTTGCATTATGTCGTAAATAAGCTAACTCTTTCTTTTTTCCTTCCAGACGCTCTAAAATCATGGCATTCAGCACCCCATTTTTTTCTATCCTTGTCGCAGACTCAAATAATTTATCCGTTTCAGGCAATTTATTATACTTTGCAATTTCGGTTTCAAAATCAAAAAATTTCTTCGATTTATTAATTTGAGTTGTAACCGCATAAAACTCATTATTTGTAATTGGATAATTTAGAAACTGCCACAAATAATCAAATGGAATATGGGAAGAGATTAATTTACTCGGTTCCGCTTTAAAATAATATTCATTCAATTTTTTGATAAATTTCCCATTATTGACATAACCTGAACCCCAAGTAGGGTCAAACAAATACCACTTATTATCAATTTTTGCAGCACACCAGGCATGAGCCAAGTTTGCCACTTTTCCATATTGCTTTGTGTACCCTTCTATTATGTATGATTGTATTCCTATTTTATTCGAAATATCATTAAAAACTTCAGCATAATGAATACAGACACCTTTCCTTGTTTTTAATGCTTTTATGATTCTGTCTTGGGGAGTTTCATTAAAATTCACAGCATACATATTAGCAACATCGTAGCTGATATTTGATGCCGTCCAATAAAAAACAGCCCTAATTTTATCCGCATCTGTTTTGAAATTAGCATTGATATAATTGGCAATCACCTCAGTTGAACTTGTAGAACTTGTAGAAATAGCAGCCATTTTCTTGTCAATCAAAGCATATCCAACATTGACTTGACCAAAACTTAAAAGGGATAAAAATAAAGAAAGTAGTATATAAATGTTTTTCATCTTACCGAGTAGACTCCTAAATTAAAAGGGAATAGATTTTCACCTATCCCCTTTCTAAACGAAAACCGTACCAATTTATTTTATTGGCGCAACTATTCTAAATTAGTTTGAATGCTTTTTGCCAAAGCTTCAAATTCTTCTTTTGAAAGAGATACTTTATTTTGAAAACGCATTTCATCCATTTCATTTAAAGGAATAAGATGAACGTGTGCATGGGGAACTTCTAGACCTATAACGGCCATTCCAATTCTTTTACAAGGAACTGTTTTCTCTAATGCAACTGCTATTTTTTTTGAGAACTGCATGAGTCCAATGTATAAATCATCTTCAATATCAAAAATCTTATCGATTTCCTGTTTTGGAACACAAAGCGTATGTCCTTTTGCATTTGGATTTAAATCCAAAAACGCCAAAAAATGTTCATCCTCTGCGATTTTATAACAAGGAATTTCTCCGTTTATGATTTTAGTAAAAATACTTGGCATTATGGAATTGATTAATTGGTTAATTGTTGAATCGGTCAATCGGTTAAACAATTAACCGACTAAACCTTTACCTATTTAGTCACGGGAAATTTCTAAAATCTCGAATTTCAAAACACCATTAGGAACCGTAATCTCAGCAAATTCACCAACTGATTTCCCAAGTAAACCTTTACCAATTGGGGAGGTTACAGAGATTTTTCCTGTTTTTAAATCCGCTTCACTTTCGGCAACCAACGTGTATTTCATTTCCATTCCATTGGTTTGGTTTTTGATTTTCACATTCGACAAAACCAATACTTTAGAAAGATCAAGGTGCGTTTCATCGATTAATCGGGCATTAGAATGTACTTCTTCCAGTTTAGCAATTCGCATTTCAAGCATTCCTTGTGCTTCTTTGGCTGCATCATATTCTGCATTTTCAGACAAATCACCTTTATCTCTTGCCTCAGCTATATCTGCAGATGCTTTTGGACGCATTACACTTTTCAAATAATCTAATTCTTCTCTTAACTTCTTTAATCCTTCCGCGGTGTAATAAGATACTGTGCTCATAATTTCGTCATTTATATAAATAGAAAAAATCCCATCAGGACGGGATTTCTTTCCACAAAGATACTATTAATTTTTTTAGCCTATAAATATATGTTAATCATATATAATTCAAAGTTAAATAAATTAAATTTGTTTCGCTAATTCTTTTAATATATTTTGAATAATGAAAAAACTGCTTTTGGTATCCCTGATTATTTCTTTTTTCTTAGGTTGCAGTGACAATGGTTTTAACAATAAAAACCCATACATCCCAAATTACGCTTTTACTTTAGATCTCAATATGAATTTGCCCGCTTACTCGATTCTACAATATCCAAGTAACGCGGTTTATTATTCTGGCGTGGGTGCCAAAGGGATATTTGTATTCAATACCGGAAGTGGCTATAATGCATTTGATGCTGCTTGTCCTAATCAAGCATTGAGTACCTGCTCTACTATGACCCTAAAGGGAATCAATGTTTTATGCTCTTGTGACAGTAAAGAATACAGCTTGTTTACGGGTCAAGCCCAAGGAGGCGCACAATATCCTTTAAAACAATATCGTGTGGAAGTTAATGGAAATGTCCTTCGAGTTTATAATTAAAACAAAAATCCTGACAGCTAAACTATCAGGATTTTTTGCTTTTATAACCAATAACAATCTAAAACTTCAGGGTTAATCCTGCCAAGAAGTTAATTCCCGCTTGTGGATAATAGTACGGATAAACATCCCACATATACCCATTGGAAACATATTTCTTATCTAAAACATTGTTTACTAAACCAGTCACAATAATTGATTTAAAAACTGATTTTGGTTTAATTTCGTAAGCAATATTCAAATCATTAACGAAGTAATCCGCCAATTTTGCCGCCGGTAATTCGATATTATTCATGTATTGTTTTCCTACAAATTTCTGCATCCAAGAAATCTGAAAGTTTTCTGTAGGTTTGTAAACCAAAATATTCCCAACAATAACTGATGGTGAATAAGCAATATCAGTAGTTCCGTAATGCTCTCCTTCAACTGCTAAATCAATGTTCTTATTCGCACTTAAAGTAAAATTAGGACGGATGATAAATTGTTTCGACACCGCAATTGTAGCATCAACTTCCAATCCTAAACGGTAACTTTTTTCGCTATTAGAACGAATTGGACTTCCTACATCATCTAATTTCCCAGTTAATATCAGCTGGTCTTTGTAGGCCATATAATACACATTCGAATTAAATTTCACTTTATCAGCAACATATCTCCAACCTAATTCAAAGTCATTCAACTTTTCTGGTTTAGCATTTCCGCCTTCATAATCCGTTCTGTTTGGCTCACGATTAGCTCTTGCATAGGAGAAGTACAGCTTACTATTAGCATTAATATCAAAATTCAATCCCGCCTTTGGGTTGAAAAAATTAAAGTTATCATTTACTGAACCTGTTTCTGGACTATCAGCTTTATAATGTACATTTCTAAGTTGTAAATCGCCAAATAAACTTATTCCTTCCGTTATTTGATAATTTGCTTTTGCAAAAACATTACCATCAGTTTTAGTTGCAAAATCATCATAATAATGATCTCCCAATTCACTCTGGGAAGCATATCTTGCCCATATTACTTTTCCAAAATGAGTCCCTTCATATTTATTATAACCACCTCCAAAAATGATATCCAGTTTTTCAGTTGCATAATTTGCAGAAAATGTAGTTCCGTAGAAATCATTATCCAACCATTTTTGACGAATTAAATCAGTTGTTGTTAAAACGCCTACTGGCTGTAATCCATAATCAGAAAAATCAGCATCTTCTTTATAATTTTCATAATATCCTTTTCCTTTAGTATAATGAAAAGCTAAATTCGTACTCCAATTACTGGATACTTTTTCGTTCCAATGCAATTGATAATGATCTTGTTGGTAATTATCCGTTTCGTTATTATAATATCTTGTATTACCTAACTCATCCGTAAAAATCCCGGCTGAATTAAACGTTCTGTCACTATTTAAAGTTGCTTCGTCAATTCCGTTCCAAGATTGATAGGTTTTTTCTTTTCCTCCAAAAGCCAACGCTTTAATCAAAGTAGTTTTCCCTACATAAGTTCCTTGAAGAAAATAGGATTTCAAGTCAGAAGCTCCTCTATCAACATAACCATCTGATTTTAATGCTGACAAACGCCCAGCAATTTCAAAATGGTCATTCATTAATCCCGTGCTGAATTTCACAGTATGTTTTTGAGTATTAAAACTTCCAAAAGAATTAGAAATTTCTCCCGTTGCTTTATCAGAATAGGAATCCGTCAACATGTTTAAGCTCGCTCCAAAAGCACCAGCTCCATTTGTTGAAGTTCCTACCCCGCGTTGCAATTGTAGACTCTCTACAGAAGAAGCAAAATCCGGCATATTTACCCAATAGGTTCCATGACTTTCAGAATCATTATAAGGAATTCCATTGATAGTGACATTTACTCTTGTCGCATCGCTACCACGAACACGAATTCCAGTGTATCCTACTCCATTTCCAGCATCAGAAGTAGTGACAACAGACGGTAAATAATTCATCAAAATAGGAATATCTTGTCCTAAGTTTCGGAACTTGAGTTCTTTTTTATCCAAATTACTAAAACTAACCGGAGTTTTTGAAGTAACACGAACTGCAGAAACCAAGACTTCATCGAGTTGGTTTACCTTGGTGGTGTCTTTGACCTGAGAAAAGGAATAAATAGATAATAGAGAAAAGATAACAGACATCAAAAATCTTGGATTTTGTGCCTTTGCGCCTTTGCGGCCAATAAAATAAAATAAAGTGTTCATCCGTAAAAAAATTACGAATAAAAGGGGGAATTATTCTTTTGTTAAATTAAAATGATTGTTTCCTATGACAAATGATAGTGTATACGCTATTTTTTAGTCATTTTTTCCCTTGACAACATTACTTGTCCAGGTTCTTTGGGTATAATCTCAGCTTTATTCTGAACTTGATTCAGAATCTGAAATAAATTCAGATTTTAAGCACCCCTTTGAGACGGTGCAAATTTAGAAAAGATTTTTATATTTTTATATTGTTTGACCTTTAGATTTTAAAAAATAATTGAGTCCAAAAACTAGAGCTAATTTAAATCTGGTTTTCTACGATTTTTCTTGACTTCAGAAATGTTTTTTTTATCTTTTATTCTCTTTCTAATAACTGATTTTGGGATTTTAGTGGGTTTACGTTCTTTGGGAACAAATAAGCCATTTTTGATTATTTCCAAAAATCGTTTGATTACAATTTCTTTGTTTTTAAGTTGACTTCGGTCTTCATCACAGTTCAAAATTAAAACTAAATCAGTTGTTAACCTTGAATACAATTTAGTTTCCAACAGCAATTTCTCCTCTTCAGTCAATGCTTGTGAGTTTTTCAAATCAAAAGTCAAGACCACTTTCGAGGAAACCTTGTTTACATTTTGTCCGCCGGCACCACTACTGCGAACAGCTTTAAAGCTTAACTCTGATATGATTTTTTCTTTTTCCAATTTTATTGCGGTTGGTGTGCTGATTTTAATAAATCATTTACACTTTTTACAGGATTAAAGGTAATTAAAGGTACCTGGACAAATATGGTAATCCAGTTTGCCATTCCACCATTCCATAAACCAGGTAATTCATATGATTTAACTGCTCTTCCAAAAGTAGTTTTCTCCACAATAAAACCACTATTATGATCTATAAATTGAGTCAAATTAAACTTCTCCTTTTTGTGATTTTTAATTCCACAAACTAAGTCTACAGGATTAAAATAAGTGGAAGCATTAAGAATATTTTTTTGATTTTCATCCGATAAATCAACTTGTGAGCTTTCTACAATTTGTAATGAAATAGTCCCTTCATTATCTTTTACCCAAAATGGTCCACCTCCAGCCTCTCCTTCATTTTTTACCATTCCACAAACTCGTATAGGCTTGTTTAAAAGAGATTTTATTTCAATTATTTTATTTTCAAAACTAAGTTTATAAAAATCGTATGGAATTCTAATGTTCAATTTTTCCTCCAAAAAAAGTAATATTTCATCAATAGATTCTTCTTGGATTTCTTTAGTATCGATTGCATGCAAATACTTAAAAATCTGTTCTTGCAATTCTATCAAGATTCCTGCTAATGCTTTTTTATACCTTGCAGTTTTTTCGATATTGTTTTGAATTACATTGTCAATATTTTTGATAAATACAATATCAGCATCTAGTTGATTTAAATTTCCTATCAAGGCACCATGACCTCCCGGTCTAAAAAACAATCTCCCATTTTCATCTCTAAATGGGTTGTTTTCAAAATCAACTGCAATGGTATCGGTATTCTTATTTTGATACGAATAGCTTACATTTATTGTTGTTTCTGATTTTCTTTCGGCTTCACTTTTAATGGCATTAATTATGGTTTCAAATTGACCCAAATGCGCTTCTGACATTGTAAAATGCATATTTGAAATGTTATTCGAACTTGCATAATAAATGCACTCATGAAGATGCTCCTCAACAGGGGTTACAATACGTTTTTGATATTTATGAAAAGGAAGCACTCCTTTAGGTTTATTGGCAAAATCAAAGAACTCTTTTGCTAAAAGCAATGCTATAAAATAATAATTTTTACTATCCTTGTCGAGAGATTCAAAATCAGAAAATTCTTTTCTTAATTTCTTATCAATTGCCTTAAAAAATGGAAATTTTTCTAAACCTACTATAAAAATAGACAACTCAGTATCTTTTTTCTTGTTTATATAGGCATTGATGCTTTCATTTTCAATATCAAAATCATTCAAAAAAGCAATCAAAAATTTAAACATTCTACTTGCCGCACCAGAAGCAGGAACAAATTTCTCCAGTTTAAAATTTGATTTGTTTTCATCAAAAAAAGTTGCCTTTTCTTGGAAATCACTTTCAGATACTTTTAAAATACCGTTTAATAAGGTTGCAGGTCCTACCAGATTACTCTTTGCAATTCCATTTCTGAAAAAACTCAATTGTTTTTTGATGTTTTCCAATGGAATTTCATTTTCATAAATTTGAACAAAATCAACAGAAGAAAAACCCATTTTCCTAGCTTCAGTCAAATCGTCAATGATAGAAATAGCTTTGTTTAATCGCAAATCCTTATCGCCGGAAAGAGTAATAAATGGTTTTTTATTATCAATTAAAGATTGTTTAAAAACTGCAAACACGGATTCTCTTTCTTCAGGACTGTCTCTTAGATCATCTTTTTCCCAGGGAACGTCAATATCAGTCAGGAAAAATAAATCATATTCATGGGCAAGAGCCACTTGGTCTAATAATGGATCACAATAGTCATAATATACTTCCGAAAACACCTTAGTCACCATTAGATTCGTATCGCAAAAAAGATATTCATTGGCTGACAATAACCGTTCGTTTTCTAGTTTTGTCTGACCATAAGCAATAGGCAGCATGTCTTCAACATTGCAAATATCTTGATTTTTATCCCATTTTTCTTGAAGATAGTCCCGTGCAAATTCAGGAACCCATTCCGTTTTGTAATATTCGGCGAGTTGTTTTGCTAATGTAGTTTTGCCTGTACTTTCTGGACCAAAAAGGGCAATTTTTATGATTTGTATAGTTCCAGTTTGCTGGAGCTGTCTAAGGTTTTCTTCCATTCTAAATAGCCATAAACGGCAACAATTGTAAATATTATATATTGAAAACTTGTAAAGGTAAAACCTTTTGCAAAATACAAAGGAATGGAAATGACATCTCCAATAATCCAAAATATCCAGTTCTCGATTTTCCTTTTGGCCATAAGCCACATTCCTATAAAGAAAATACCTGTTATAAAAGTATCAACATAAGCATACCAAGTAGTGAATTTATCAAAATAATGATAAACAGAAACCACAAATGCGACCGTAAATATAAAGATAATTATGGCAATTCGTTTTTCATGATTAGAAATTACTGAAATTGGGAATTCTACAGTGCCGCCTTTTTTCCTTGTCCAATGGTACCAACCATAAATACTCATTATGAAATAATAGCCATTAATCATCATATCACCCCATAAAGTCCATTTCCATAATAGGTAAACATAAATAAATGTACTTACCAGTCCTGTTGGGAAAACCAAAATATCATCCTTTTTTGCGTACCAAACACTAAATAAACCAAAAATTACTGCCACAATTTCCAGAACAATATCTAATGTTGAATATGTTGCATATTGAGAAAAAAAGTATTCTACCATTAGGCTATTTTAAATTATTCATTAAAAAAATTCAAGTCATTTTCAAAAGCGGTTCCTATGACTACCAAATCAGCACCTGCATCATACGCCTTTTGAATTCCTTGCAAATTTACAATTCCACCTCCAACAACTAATGGAATTTCAATATTTTGAGCTACTTTTTTAATCATTTCGAGAGGAACAGCTTGTTTTGCACCGCTTCCAGCTTCCAGATAAATCAATTTATTTCCTAACATCTCACCTGCTTGTGCGGTTTGAATTACATAATCAATATTATTCCGGTCTAATGGCTTGGTTTTACTAATGCGTCCAACAGCAGTTTCATTACCACTTTCGATTAAAATATAACCGGTAGAGATTACTTCTAAATCTGTTTGTTTCAAAATTGGAACTGCATTCACCTGATGTTCGATTAAATAATCGGGATTTCTTCCTGAGATAAGCGACAGGAATAAAATCGCATCTGCTTTATCTGAAATCTGAGATGGATTTCCAGGAAAAAGAACAATTGGCAAATCACAATTTTGTTTAATATGTACAATTAACTCCTCAAGAATAGTAGTTAGAACAAGGCTTCCGCCAATAAAAATATGTGTTGCTGGCGAATGATTGATTTTTGAAATTAAAAGATTGAGGTTTTCCAAAACCACTTTATCAGGATCCAGAAGAATGGCCAACAATTTTTGACTTTCGACTTTCGATTGGATGATTTCGTTATAAATATTTATCATTTTTTGGCAGTTGATGCGAATTTCACAGAGTTATAATGATTGTTTGACTGATTACTAATTTTCAAAAGCATAAACCAATGTGAAATTTTCTATTTCTTCAAAATGAATTTTGAAATCTTTGACCAGACTATCAAAGTGAAGTTCCGCAATAGTTCGTTTAACGTTTAATTCAAAAGCATTGACATTAATATGATCTTTGAAACTGATTCCTTTTTCGTTTCTGATTTTAAAAATGGCTTCTTTGGCGCCCCAAATCACGGTCAATTTCCTGATATATTCTTCCTTGTTTTCAGCCCTGAAGCTTCGGGATAAGAATTGAAATTCTGAGTCACAGAATTTATCTGCAATGCGGATGATTTTGTCTCTTTGTAATTCGATGTCGATTCCTACGGTTTCCTCACTAATGATTATTGCCGAAAAATTATGGGAATGTGTTATGGAAATGTGTTTCTCTCCATGGAGATGCGGTTTGCCAAATTCATCATAATACAAATCTAAATCCGTGTGGCCCGTTTCCTGTAATAACTTGCGAACACTGAGAAAGGCACGTTGGTGCATTTCTGATTTCATTCCGTCGAGGCGAATACAATTGCTATCGTTTAAGACCACCTGTTCTAATAATTCCACATAGGATTCAGTTACTTTCCAAACAAGAATTTGGGTAGTAGAATTGAAATTTATGTTTTTGAAAAGTGGCATCGTATTCAGGTTTTGTTTTTTAGCCCCGATAGCAGCGGCATCCTTTTTTCACGCTTTTTTGCGTGTAAAAAGATATAGCGAATAACGGGAAATAGCTCCAGAAACTGAAACAAGTTCAGCTTAAAGAAATTATTTAGTTAATGTTCAAAAGATTAGCGAATTAAACAATTCATAAATCTTTTAGAAAACAGTAAAATTCTAAAGTTATTACGTAAATTTGCAAAAAATTTTACAATTACAAATATACTATAAATGAGTACTACAACTATGCCTTTTGTGGCTTTCAAAGTTAAAGACATTTCTCTAGCGGCTTGGGGAAGAAAAGAAATTGAACTAGCAGAAGCTGAAATGCCAGGTTTAATGGCGCTTCGTGCTGAATACAAAAACGAACAACCGCTTGCTGGTGCTCGTATTGCAGGATGTTTGCACATGACAATCCAAACTGCGGTTTTGATTGAAACTTTAATCGCTCTTGGTGCTGAAGTGACTTGGAGTTCTTGTAACATTTTCTCTACTCAAGATCAGGCTGCTGCTGCGATTGCCGCTGCAGGAATTCAAGTTTATGCTTGGAAAGGTTTGAACGAAGTAGATTTTGACTGGTGTATTGAGCAAACATTATTCTTTGGTGAAGATAGAAAACCATTGAACATGATTCTTGATGACGGTGGAGATTTGACCAATATGGTTATTGACCGTTTCCCGGAATTGGTTGCTGGTATCAAAGGATTATCTGAAGAAACTACTACTGGAGTTCACAGATTGTACGAAAGAGTAAAAGCGGGAACATTGCCAATGCCTGCAATCAACGTTAATGACTCAGTTACTAAATCAAAATTTGATAACAAATACGGTTGTAAAGAATCTGCAGTTGATGCAGTTCGTCGTGCAACTGACTTGATGCTAGCTGGAAAAAGAGTAATCGTTTGTGGTTATGGTGATGTAGGTAAAGGAACTGCTGCTTCTTTTAGAGGTGCTGGTTCTATTGTTACCGTTACTGAAATTGACCCAATTTGTGCTTTACAAGCTGCAATGGACGGTTTTGAAGTGAAGAAATTAGACACGGTTATTGCAACTGCTGATATTATCATCACAACTACTGGAAATAAAGATATCGTTTTGGGAAGTCATTTCGAAAAAATGAAAGACAAAACTGTTGTTTGTAACATTGGACATTTTGACAATGAAATTGATATGGCTTGGTTGAACACGAACCACGGTGCATCAAAAATTGAAATCAAACCACAAGTTGACAAATATACTATCGCTGGAAAAGACATTCTTATCCTTGCTGAAGGTCGTTTAGTAAACCTTGGTTGTGCTACAGGTCACCCAAGTTTTGTAATGAGTAACTCCTTTACAAACCAAACATTGGCACAAATCGAATTATGGAAAAACAGCGCGGCATACAACAATGACGTGTACATGTTACCAAAACATTTAGATGAGAAAGTAGCAATGTTACACTTAGCTAAATTAGGTGTTGAATTAGAGACTTTACGTGTTGATCAAGCTGATTATATTGGCGTTCCAGTTGAAGGTCCATTCAAACCAGAATATTACAGATACTAGTCTGAAATTAGATTTTTAGATTATTGGATTTTTAGAACCCTTACAGCAATGTGAGGGTTTTTTATTTTTGGCCGTAACCTCCCTGAATCACTTTTTGTTATTAGCAAAACCCACCTCACAGATTCACCTCCATTTATTAGCACAAATCCAACTTTAATTTACTAATTATTACTTACACAGACCAAAGTTTAATTGACAGCACAATAAAAGCAACAGCCATTATTAATAAATTAACAACTGAATCATTATATTCTAAGTTTATGGTATATTTGAGTAAATTATTTCTTTTCAGAAAATTGAACCTACCGAAAAGACCTATTGATAAAACCGAAGAAAAGATCAACCTTAACTGAAAAACCATGAATACTTATTCCATTATTTCCCAACTTGTAATCGCATTGTCCGTAAGTTATGTTTGGATTTTTAGGCTTGCCAACATCGTTGCCGAATTTAAGCAATACGGCATATCGGATTTGACAAGAAATGCCGTTGGAGCCACAAAAATAGCCTTATCGACTTTGTTAATAACAGGAATTTGGTATCCTGAATTAGTATTTATACCGGCACTTTTAATGGCTTTTTTAATGGCAAGCGCACAATTTTTTCATTTTAAAGCAAAAAACCCTTGGTCTAAACATTTTCCATCTTTATTCCTTTTGGCATTATCCCTTTTTGTCGCAGTATGCGCTTACAAATAATTAAAATATGAATTTTTTAAATGTACTTATTTTCTTTTCGGCAGCCTCCTTTCTCATCTATGGAATCGCATATTTTGTTTCTACAAATATGAAAAATGAATTCAAACGCTTTGGTCTAGAAAAGTTTGGTCCCTTAACCGCTATTTTGGAATTGACAGGTGCTCTAGGGTTATTTATAGGCATCGAGAATCAAACCATTTTGATTCTCGCTTCAGGAGGCTTAGCTTTGTTGATGCTACTTGGCGTATGCGTAAGAATAAAGATGAAAGATTCTTTATTGGTTTCCCTACCGGCCTTTTTCTACTTTGTATTGAATCTCTATATTTTATACAGAACCTTATAATAAATCAATTCTAGGGTTCCCTTTTTATTTACAAACAACTGGCGTGTTTCATAAAACAGCAATGACCCCCATAGCATCTATCTAAATCAATATACAAATCCATTCAGATATCGAAAATTTGCAGTGTAAACCTCCAATATTAGTCACAATATCAATTTTTCATAAATTGTCTAGTCCTGAAAAAACGATACAGGATTAATAAAAAATAAAAGTACAATTTTTAAACAGTAGTAAGCTCCGGTTTACTACTGTTTTTTGTTTTATAGGTTCTCATTTTAATT
>NZ_JBLNKT010000046.1:0-17825 GCF_048158525.1 Flavobacterium algoris | reverse complement strand
AATTAAAATGAGAACCTATAAAACAAAAAACAGTAGTAAACCGGAGCTTACTACTGTTTAAAAATTGTACTTTTATTTTTTATTAATCCTGTATCGTTTTTTCAGGACTAGACAAAAAAGTAATTTTCTATTTTCCTTTATTTGCTTCTACAATGTATTTTTCCAAAGCCATCGTCATTGAAGGTGTTGCTGGTGTTGGTGCCAAGATATCTACTCTTAAACCGTGATCCAACGCTTCTTTTTGTGTAGTGCTTCCAAAAACTGCAATTCGGGTATCGTTTTGCTTGAAATCTGGGAAGTTTTTAAACAATGATTTTATTCCAGTTGGGCTAAAGAAAGCTAAAACATCATAATATACATCAGCTAAATCAGACAAGTCACTCATCACTGTTTTATAAAAAACGGCTGGAGTCCAGTCTACTTTCAATGCATTAAGCGTTACTGGCGCATCGGCATTTAATTGATCTGAAGCTGGTAATAAGAATTTTTCGTCTTTGTATTTTTTTATCAGCGGAGATAAATCAGCAAAATCTTTAGGACCTACGTAAATTTTACGTTTTCTATACACGACATATTTTTGCAGGTAAAAAGCAATTGCTTCCGACTGGCAAAAATATTTCAATCCTTCAGGAACTTTAAAACGCATTTCATCAGCAACCCTAAAGAAATGATCAACTGCATTCTTGCTCGTTAAAATAATTGCGGTGTAATGATTAAGATCGATTTTTTGAAGTCTAATCTCTTTTGCATTAACGCCTTCTACATGAATAAAAGGTCTGAAATCAATTTTAACTTTATGCTTTTGTTGAAGCTCAAAGTAAGGGGAATTTTCCACTTTAGGCTCAGGCTGTGACACCAAAATTGTTTTCACTTTCATATTTTGACATTTTCTATGCGCTCCCTTTTGTAAACCAATAATACATAAAATAATAGGGGGCTATTTCAAGTGCGCAAAGATATAAAATAAAATAAAACAACTTACTGAATATTAAATTTTGATAATTTTTTATTGAAATCAAATAAGTTAATATATTTATTATCAACACTATAGCTATAATAAATAATAGAAAATTTCTTGAAATTGAGTCGTAATAAAACAAAATAATATTGATTGGCAGTATTGTTAAACCAATATAGGTTCTATAAGTAACCTTTTGAAGATTAAATTGTTCAACAAATTCTTCCATATTGAATGCCGTGGCAATAATTTTTTCTATGAGATATTTCGATAAAATAAAAAAGATAAGGAAAGTAGTTATTTGAATGTATAAAATCCAATCTGTTTTTGTGGCATATCCAAACTGACTCAACGATAGCTGAATGAAAAATGCAAATGAAATAACTTGTACAAAAAACAAAGCTATGGTAAAACCGCTTTTAAGATGACTGCTGTCTCTGTATATTTTTGTGTATTTATCTGAAAAAATTAATTTTGAAAAATCACCAAAACGGTTTTCAAAAACAGATTTAGTAACAGCAACAATAGCAAAAGACAACACAAATAAAAGTGTAGCCCAATCTTTATTTCCGGTTATCCTTGGATGAAGTACGTGTTCAATCATAGCGATACAAAATTACTATTTTTTTGCATCATTCTTTTTTATTATAAATTTATTATGAATCAAATGGCATAAAAAGTTTACTTTTGCGTTGAAATTACTCAAAAGATGAACGATTGTATTGTTATAATTCCTACCTATAACGAAATTGAAAATATCGAAAGCATTATCAGAACAGTGCTTTCTCAACACAAGCTTTTTCATGTTCTTATTATTGACGATAATTCGCCAGATGGTACAGCGGATAGAGTAGTTATGCTTCAATCTGAATTCAAAGACAGATTGTTTTTGGAAAAAAGAGCAAAAAAATCAGGCTTAGGAACTGCTTATGTACATGGGTTTAAATGGGCTTTAAAGCATACGTATGAGTTTGTTTTTGAGATGGATGCTGATTTTTCACACAATCCAAATGATTTAGAAAAATTATATAATGCCTGCCATTTAGGAGATGCTGATTTAGCGATTGGCTCTAGATATGTAACAGGTGTGAATGTGGTAAACTGGCCTTTAAGCCGTGTTTTGATGTCCTATTTTGCCTCAGTTTATGTTAAATTAATAACCGGAATGAAAATTCATGATGCTACAGCGGGTTTTGTTTGTTACAAAAGAAAAGTGTTGGAAAGCATCAATTTAGATAAAATAAAATTTGTTGGATATGCCTTCCAAATTGAAATGAAATACAGGACTTACTGTAAGAAATTTCAAATTGTTGAGGTTCCCATCATTTTTACCGATAGAACAAAAGGGCAATCCAAAATGAGTAACTCTATAATTATAGAAGCTGTTTTTGGAGTTATTTCCCTTAGATTAAAAAAATTAGTCAACACATTATAAGAAGAAGATACGATGAACAGGATTTTAATTAAGAATGCCAAAATAGTAAATGAAGGAACGATTTTTGAAGGCGATGTATTAATTGAAGATGACTTAATTGTTGAAATAGCGGAAAGCATAAGTGCTAAATCTTCCCAATGCAAAATCATTGACGCCGAAGGGAATTACCTAATTCCTGGAGCGATTGATGATCAGGTTCATTTTAGAGAACCGGGGCTTACATACAAAGGTGATATAGAATCAGAATCGAAAGCTGCAGTTGCCGGAGGAATTACTTCTTACATAGAACAACCAAATACGGTTCCAAATGCGGTAACCCAAGAAATTTTAGAAGAAAAATATAAAATTGCTGCAGAGAAATCCTATGCAAATTATTCTTTTATGATGGGTGCAACAAACGATAATTTAGAAGAAGTTCTAAAAACAAATCCGAAGAATGTTGCAGGAATAAAAATATTTTTAGGTTCATCAACCGGAAATATGTTGGTGGATAACGAAGCTACTTTAGAAAAAATATTCTCCAGTACGCCTATGCTTATTGCAGTTCATTGTGAGGATGAAACTACCATTAAAAATAATCTTGAAAAATACAAAGAAGAGTTTGGAGAAGATGTTCCAGTAATGGTTCATCACCTTATCCGAAGCGAGGAAGCCTGTTATATTTCGTCTTCAAAAGCAATTGCTTTGGCTAAGAAAACAGGTGCCCGTTTGCATATTTTTCATCTTTCGACAGCTAAAGAAATGGATTTGTTTACCAATAAAATTCCATTGGAAGATAAGAAAATTACTGCTGAAGTTTGTGTTCATCATTTATGGTTTACTAATGATGATTATGCAACCAAAGGCAATTTAATCAAATGGAATCCAGCGGTAAAAACTGCCAATGACCGAAAAGTACTTTGGGAAGCCTTGCTTGATGACCGAATTGATGTGATTGCCACCGATCACGCGCCACATACACTGGAAGAGAAAAAACTACCGTATCTAAAAGCTCCTTCTGGCGGGCCATTAGTGCAACATGCCGTTGTGGCTATGTTTGAAGCGCATCACCAAGGTAAAATTAGTATTGAAAAAATTGTTGAAAAAATGTGCCATAATCCGGCTAAGATTTTTAAAATTGAGAAGCGTGGTTTTATAAAAGAAGGCTATTATGCGGATTTGGTTATTATAAATTCAGGTTTGCCATGGAGTGTAAAAAAAGAAAATATTCTTGCTAAATGCGGATGGTCACCATTTGAAGGATTTACGTTTAAATCCAGAATAACACATACTTTTGTAAATGGACAATTAGTGTATACTGCTTTCAAAGTAAAAGAAATTCGTGCAGGAAAACGATTGTTATTTGATAGATAAAAAGGTAGGATATGAAGAAAGTAATAGCATTTTTAGCGATTGTTGCGGTACTTGTAAGCTGTAAGGATGCGGTATTAAAAAAACCAAATCGGCTTATAGAAAAAGACGAAATGATCAATATTATGTATGATTTATCGCTTTTGGAAGCTATTAAATACCAAAATCCGACCTCTTTAGATACCTTTAAAATAAATCCTAAAAGATATATTTATAAAAAGTATAAGGTTGACAGTTTACAATTTTCTAAAAGCAATACCTATTATGCTTCTAATTATGAGGAATATGCAAGTATTATTGATCAAGTAAACGATAGGTTGACTAAAAATAAAACAGCAATAACTGTTTTAATTAAGGCTGAAGAGAAAAAGAATAAGAAGAATAAGAAGAAAAAACCAGCTGAGAAATCCGTTTCGCCTACCAGTAAAATGATAGATTCATTGGAAATTAACCAAAGAAAAAGGCTTTAGTTATAAAGCTGAAATTTCTTTAATGTATTGGTGAATATCTAAAAAATCCGTTTTCAAAATAGTTGTAACTTTCTCATTGGAATATTCATTTTTAGAATAAGATGCTTTTGCAGTAGCGCTAGTCAGTTGTCTTTTTTGTATAAAAATATTCGATAGTATCCAGTCTATTCTCCAGCAAATTTCCATAAATAAAGGTTTCGCATGAATGGTAGGTCTTTTTGTAAGGAGAGAATCAGCAATGCTGTTCAAGATATCTCTGAAAACGATATTTTTTGCAATTAATGTGAATCGTTCATTATGAATTTCACTTTTCATTAATTGAGTTGCGATGCGAACAACATCTGGTACAGCAACAAACCCAGAGCTTCCCAAAGTGTAAAATGATAATCCTTTTTTTACTTTCGTAAAAAGTTGCCCGCTTCCCTGTTCCCAAAAACCAGGACCAATAATTACACCAGGATTTAGTATTATGACTTCTAATCCTTCCTGTTGCCCACGCCATATTTCCATTTCGGCACCATATTTAGAAATAGCATAATCGCTGTGTGGTTTTTCTGGATTCCATTCGGTTTCTTCTGTGATAACTTTTTCGTGTGGAGCAATATCACCAAGAGCTGCTATTGAACTCACAAAGCACAGTTTTTTTATAGCATTGGCAATACAAAAATTGACAATATTTGCGGTTCCTTCAATATTGATTTTTCGAATTAAATTTTCGTCTTTTGGATCGAAAGAAATCAAAGCGGCGCAATGATAAACAGAATCGATTCCCGCAAAAGCTTTTTCTAACGCAGGAACGTCGGTAATATCAGCTTGAATCCATTCGATAGCATCAAATAAATTAGGCTTTTTGTATAAATTAAATAGATTTTTAGTCTTTTCTATACTTTTTGTATTGCGATAAATGGCACGGACATTTTCTCCACTTTCAATTAAATGAAGCAATACATGCGCACCTACTAAACCTGTTCCTCCTGTGACTAAAATCATTTGGTAAAGATAATGGATTGTTCGATTTTATAGAGATAGATTTTCAAATTATGCAATTAAAACTATCTTTGTGCAAATTGATTTTTATAAAATGAAAAATATTATTTCCGAATTACAATGGCGCGGTTTAGTTCACGATATCATGCCTGGAACTGAAGAGCAACTTCTAAAAGAAATGACAACCACTTACATCGGATTTGATCCAACATCGGATTCCTTACATATTGGAAGCTTGGTGCCTATAATTCTTTTGGTTCATTTGAAAAATTTTGGACACAAACCTATTGCATTGGTTGGTGGAGCTACAGGAATGATTGGGGATCCATCCGGTAAATCTGATGAGAGAAATCTCTTGGATGAAGCTACTTTGAATCATAATGTAGAAGGAATAAAAAGTGTTTTATCTCGTTTTTTAGATTTTAATTCGAATGAAATAAACGCGCCAGTTCTGGTAAATAATTACGATTGGATGAAGAATTTGTCATTCATTAATTTCGCTCGTGATGTGGGTAAAAGAATCACCGTGAATTATATGATGGCCAAAGATTCTGTAAAGAAAAGATTGTCTGGCGAAGGAGAAGGGATGTCTTTTACCGAGTTTACGTATCAATTAATTCAAGGATATGATTTTTACCATTTGCATAAAGAATACAATTGTTTGTTACAAATGGGAGGTTCAGACCAATGGGGAAATATTACAACCGGGACTGAATTAGTAAGACGAATGAATTCAGAAGGAGCCAAAGCATATGCGATGACTTGTCCGTTAATTACAAAAGCTGACGGTTCAAAATTTGGAAAATCCGAAGGAGGAAATGTTTGGTTGACGGCTGATAAAACTTCGGTTTATAAATTTTACCAGTTTTGGTTGAATACCACCGATGTTGACGCAGAGAAATACATTAAGATTTTTACTTTTTTAGACAAAGAAACAATAGATGCGTTAATAGAAGAACATCAAACGGCTCCGCATTTAAGAGTTTTACAACGAAGATTGGCTGAAGAGTTAACGGTTTTTGTTCATTCAAAAGAAGATTTAGAAAAAGCAATTAAAGCCTCTAATATTTTGTTTGGAAATGCCACTGCCGATGATTTGAAACAATTAGACGAAGCGACTTTCTTAGAAGTTTTTGAAGGTGTTCCGCAGGCGGAAATTGCCAGAAATGAGATTGAAGCAGGAATTGATATTGTTACTGTTTTGAACGAAAAAACAAGTTTTATGAAATCGAATGGTGAAGCAAGACGTGCTTTGACTGCAAATTCTATTTCAATAAATAAAGAAAAAGTTGCCGAAGATTTTGTGCTTTCGACCAAAGATTTAATCAACAATCAATTTGTGTTGTTGCAAAGCGGAAAGAAAAATTATTTTGTGATTAGCTTGAAAAAAGAAGTCCGTGAATCTTTAGGGAAAGTTAAATTGCTTCCAAGGAAAAGACGATTAGCTGTTCCTAGTGTAGATAAAAAACCTACAAGGGTTAAAATTAGAGGCTTTAAAAACGAAACTGAATATATTCAAAAGGTTGGTCAAGAAAATTTTGTGGTTATGCCTAAATATTTGAATGTGGTAGGTTTTAAAAACTATAAAATTGTTTCTAAAATTGAAGGGGTTAGACAAGCTGTTGATTCTTGTATAATTAATTATTCTACAACCACAAATGATTTTGTTTCTATCCCAAAAAAAATTAGAACAAAACTTGGTTTAAGAAAAAATGATCAGGTTAGGTTTTCTGTTAATGATGATAAAAAGGAGATTGTTTTTGAGTTAAAAAACGATTGAACTTTCTTTTAGGGCAATGAGGTTACAACCTCGAATATCAGAATTATCAAAACGTTCCAATACCTCGAAAGAGTTGTTGGGATTTTTTTTGACTATAATTTGAATTTTTGTTTTATTTGAGTGAAATTCAATTTTTGAGCATTCCTCCGATATTTTATATTAAAATTCATTAGAAGCAAAAAAAGATATAAATAAAAGTCAATTGTATATATTTGTTGTTTAGAACAAATTTGTAAATCGTTTATTTATTGCTAAAAAATAGATTTCAATAATTTATTTCTAGGGATTTCTTAAATTAAATCTGACATTGAAAACAAAACTAATACACTCTTTTTTTACCTTATTTTCCCTTTTAATATGTTCTGTTTTTACTCCTTGTTTTGGTCAGTCGCAAGTTATATTTAATAAAATAAATCAAACCAATGGGCTCTCTAATGACAGAGTGAGAAGTATTGTAAAGGAAAAAAATGGTTTTGTTTGGATTGGTACTGAAAATGGTTTGAATCGGTATGACGGTAACAAAATAAAAACATACAATAAACAAAATAGTGCTTTAAGCGCAAATGACATCTCCGATTTACTGATAGATCATAAAGGAAAAATTTGGATTGCTACGTTTGGAGGAGGATTGAATTTATACAATCCTTCGAATGATAAATTCGTGGCTTACAAAAATATTTCGAATGATAATCGTTCTGTTCCTTCTAATGAATTGAATACTCTTTTTGAAGATTCAAAAGGAACGATTTGGCTAGGTACAAAAAATGGGCTTTCCTTTTTTGAAGAAAGAAAAAAAAAATTTAAAACCTATAAGTTTCAGGCTACCAATAAAAAATCATTAAGTAATAATGACGTTAGAAGTATTTATGAAGATGCGAATAAAAATCTTTGGATCGGTACTTTTGGCGGCGGTTTAAATAAATTCAATCCCAAAACGGGTGTGTTTGTACGCATTAATTCTTCCAGCGCTATCTCGCCGGATTACATCCATTCTATAAGCAGTTTGAATAAGGATGAAATTCTAATCGGTACGAGCGGGAAAGGATTGCTGACATTAGATGTAAATAGTTTAAGCTTTCAAAAAAAAAATTACGGAATAGATAAAAAGATTACGATTGTACGGTGCATAAAAAAGGGAAAAAATGGGGCTTTATGGATTGGAACAGATGGTAACGGACTTTTTAAAATAACTAATATCAATAGTGTAAAGCCAATTGTTTATAATTATACAAATGATTCCCAATTAGAATCTTCAATTTCCAGTAATGCCATATACAATCTCATGGAAGATGAGAATTTTAATATTTGGTTAGGAACGGCATGGAATGGTGTTGATGTATTAAGTTCTAATAAAGACTATACTTTTTTGCCCAGTGCTGATAAAGGGGAAACACCAATGTCAGTATTGTCTGTTTATAAAAATAAGGATGCTTTTTTTATGGGGCTAGACGGAAAAGGACTGGCTGTTTTGCAAGAAAAAACAAATACCGTAAAGCGATATAATAGTGAGCGAAAGAATTCAATAGGAGACGATTATATTCAGTACATAAAAGAGGCTAATAACGGAACTCTTTGGATTGGAACTTTTGTAAATGGCCTGGTTAATTTTAATTACAAAACAGGTTCCGCTATACAATTCAAACAAGATATAGCAAACCCAAAATCGTTAAGTTACAATGATGTCCGTTACGTTGTTGAAGATGAAAAAAACAATATTTGGGTAGCTACTTGGGGAGGAGGACTTAATTATTATAATGTAACTGCAAAAGAATTTAAAAGTTATAAAAAGAAATCAGGAGACCCATTTTCTATAAGTAGTGACAATGTAATCTCACTTCAAAAAGATGGAGATTTAATTTGGCTGGCTACTTTTGGTGGCGGAGTCAATCTCCTGAATCCAAAAACCAACCGTTTTAAAGTTTATAAAAGTTCAGGGAATAATCAAAACTCTATTAGCAGTGATTATGTTTACAGTATCTTAAAAGATACCAAAGGGAATTTATGGATTGGAACTGCCGGAGAAGGAATTAATCTTTTGGATAAAAAGACCAAAAAAATTAATCGTTTTGAAAAATATAAAAATGTCCGTTATCAGACAGTGACGGCAATTATAGAAGATAACAGGGGATTAATCTGGTTTAGTACTAAACAAGGGATTTTTAATTATGATTATAAAACAAAAAATTTCAACAGTTTTTCAAATCTTAAAGGGGTTTATCATATTAACTCCAGTTTTAAAGACGAAAAAGGGATGTTGTACTTTGGTTGTTCTAAGGGAGTTATTAAATTTAATCCTGAAACAATCAAAGCTAAAAACATCACCCCTAAAGTAAAATTTACAAGTTTCAAACTTTTCAATAAAGAAGTTCCAATCGGGGAAGATGAAATATTGAAAAACGACATTGCTTTTTCTAAAGATATAACTTTAGAATACGACCAGGATGTCATTACTTTTGAATTTGCAGCAATGCAATTTCCTTCCTCTGCTAATTGTGAGTACCAGATTAAAATGGACAATTTTGATCGAAATTGGCGATCGATAGGTAAAGATGGTACGGCTACTTATACGAATCTTTCACCAGGTAAATATGTTTTTAAAGTTAGGAGCAGAGAATTGGGAAGTGACTGGACAAATGAATATAGTGCTGTAAATATTAAAATTTTAAAACCTTTTTGGTTGGAATGGTGGGCATTTTTAATTTATACTCTTTTAGTAATTCTAATTTTATATGTTTTTATAAAATACATCATTACATGGGGAAAAATGAAAGCGGATTTAAGATTTGAGAAATTCACACACGAAAAAGACATAGAACTCTATAATCTGAAACAAGATTTTTTCACGAATATCTCTCATGAAATAAGAACTCCTGTAACGCTTATTTTGAGTTCCATCAATAAATTATTAAAAATCGATGACTTTACTGAAGGCCATCAGCAAAATCCTTTTGGTACCATTAAAAAGAATGGAGAATATTTACTTAATCTAGTGAATGAACTTCTTGACTTTAGAAAACTGGAGCATCATCAAATCAAATTAAATGTAGTAAAAGAGGATTGGGTTAAGTTTAGTAAGGAGATTTATCTGTCTTTTAAGGAATTTGCCTATCAGAAGGAAATCAAATTTGAGTTTGAATCCTCAAGCGAAATGATAGAATTATGGTTTGACAAAAATCAGATGGAAAAAGTGCTGTATAATTTATTTTCTAATGCATTAAAATTCACAAATACCGGAGGCACTATAAAGCTTTTTGTCACAGAAACGGAAGAAAAAGTACAGTTAGAATTGGTAGATGAAGGAGTTGGGATTTCAAAGAAACATCTTTCGAAAATATTTAATCGTTTTTATCAGGCCAGTGATTCCAATAATAGCAATGGAGCCGGTTTTGGATTAGGGTTAACGATTTCAAATGAAATTATAAAGCTGCATCACGGAGAAATAACCGTTAAAAGTAAAAAGGGTTCCGGTAGTACCTTTATAATCACATTGAAAAAAGGGAATGCTTATTTTAATGAAGATGAAATTGGGGGAAATGAAACCAATGATGAACTTATAGAAAATTATTTTACCAGTAAAAAAGGGAATGAACAAATCGTTGAGCAAACTCATGATGCTATTGCTGTAATCAAAGAGCAAACGTTACTTATTGTAGAAGATAATGCGGACATATGCAACTATATTGTTGACCTTTTTTCTGACGAGTTTACTGTTTTACAAGCTTCCAATGGAAAAGAAGGTTTAGAAATTGCCTTAGAGAAATTACCGGATCTCATTGTGAGCGATGTCATGATGCCAGTAATGGATGGAATAGAGTTAACCCATAATTTGAAATCAAATGCCAGTACTAGCCATATACCAGTCATACTTTTAACGGCCAGAGCTTCTTTCATGCATAAAATGGCAGGTTTTGAAACGGGTGCGGACGATTATATTACAAAACCTTTTAATGAGTCGCTCCTTCGTGCCAGAATTAAAAATATTTTAAAAAATAGAGTGCGGTTACATGAAATATTCCGTTCAGAGGAGTTTATGTCTATTGGGGACTTAACCAAAAACAAATCAGATCTTGCCTTTCTTCAAAATCTAGGCAATTTAATTGAGGAAAATATAGATTGTAATGATTTTTCTGTAAATGTAGTGGTTAAGCATTTGGGCATGAGCCATTCCGTAATTTATAAAAAACTTAAAGTTTTAACGGGTTTGTCACTGGTGGAGTATGTCCGAGAATACAAATTAAAGAAGGCCAAACAATTGCTCTTAAAAAAAGAGAATACAGTAGCTGAGGTATCCTATTTGGTAGGATATTCTGACCGTAAATATTTTAGCAAGCTCTTTAAAGAACGCTTTGGCAAGAACCCTTCCTCTTATTTAAACGATTAATAGCTTACCGAGGTTTTGGATTATTCAGGTAATACTTAATTCCCTTTTTAATTCCAATAGAAATTCTATACTCGTTGCAACCTGGAATGCACCAACTATTTTTTTAACATTACCTATTACTATAATTCTGGATTATAGTACCTAAAAACAGTGTCGTTTTTTATTTCACAAATGAAAATTGATGCTAATTCTTTCCTTGTTTACTACTTCAGTACTGCTTGGGAATTTCTAAAATCGATGTTTTTTTAAAGTCGCAAAGCGAACTTGCTTCGATTTTAAGACCGTTGTGGTTTTTAAATAAAATAATAATAATTTAAAAAATCGCCTTTTTTTCTATATCCTTAATTTTATTGGTATTTTATACCAATAAAACGATTTTGTCTCCCTATAAAGATGAATTAATTCCCCTTTGATTTTTTACCCTAAACCTAAATTGCAACGTATTAGAACTACCTATTTTTTTAAAAAAAATTAACCAAAACCACCAAAAAAATTAATTATGGGGAAACGAATTAACAGTAGTCAATCCAAAACCAAATTTGGGTTGTAGGTGATGCAACACCGGGAGGATGGAATTTTAGTGGAGGCGAAACACAAATTGTTGAAATTAATCCTGATATTTGGCAAGCTACTTTTGCATTCTCTGCTGGAGTTTTCAGATTTTTTGAAAGTCAAGGGGTTTGGGATACCAATAATAATTACAAACATTATGCAGATGCCGGTTATGTTATAGATTCAAAATTTCAAAATGATGGAAGTGGTGATGCAAATTTTAAGTTTGTAGGTACTTCAGGCACTTATACAGTAACAATTAATGCAATAGACAAAACAATCAAGTTAAATTAATAATTAGTAGTGATTCTATTGGTTGATTCCAATAAAATTAACCAATAGATTTAAAAAAGAGTTGAATAAAGGTATCTAAATAAATTTAGAATTATAACCCTATAATACGTCTGTTTTTCAGGCTTTAAAAAAATAAGATGAATAAAATATTTGTACAATTAAGACAGATTTTCATAGTGTTAATTGCATTGACAACTTTTTCTTGTAGTAATGCACAAAATCCAGAGACAACTTCTGCGAAGCCAACAGTACCAACAACTTTTGCTTTTTCAAAAGGAGCCGATGTAGGATGGTTACCCCAGATGGAAGCTACAGGGTATAAATTTTATGACGCAGACGGTACAAAGAAAGACTGTTTGCAATTGCTAAAAGACAGAGGAATTAATACCATTCGTCTTCGGGTTTGGGTAAATCCTTCCAATGACAAAGCAAGTGGACATTGTAGTCCTGCAGAAACTGTGGTTATGGCTGTTCGTGCTCAAAAATTAGGAATGCGGATTATGATCGATTTTCATTACAGTGACACTTGGGCGGATCCCGGAAAGCAAACTAAACCTACTGCTTGGGTAAATCATAGTTTTTCAGAATTATTAAATGATGTTTATAATCATACTTTTGATGTTTTGACCTTACTAAAAACGGCTGGAGTAACTCCAGAATGGGTGCAAGTGGGGAATGAAATCCCTGACGGCATGTTATGGCCAGAAGGAAAATCGGCTAATTTCGGTCAACTCACACAACTTTTGAATAAAGGCTATGATGCTACAAAAGCAATTAATCCGGCTATTAAAGTTATTGTCCATCTTGATGAGGGGAATAATAATGCCAAGTTCAGATGGTTTTTTGATAATGCTAAAGCAAATAATGTAAAGTACGATGTAATAGGTCTTTCGTATTATCCGTATTGGTTAAAAAGTGATTATAAAGCTACTATCGCTGATTTAGCCAATAATCTCAATGATATGGTTTCCAGATACAATAAAGAAGTTATGGTTGTTGAGGTTGGAGGGGATTATACTTTAGTTCAAAATACTAAGGATATGTTGATTGCCGTAATTAATGCGGTAAAAAATGTACCCAATAATAAAGGGCTTGGAGTAATTTATTGGGAACCTGAAGGAGAGAAAAGTTGGAGTGGCTATCAATTAAATGCATGGCAATCTGATGGGAAACCATCACCGGCCTTAGATGCTTTTAAAGAATAATTTATGAGTGATAAAACAGGATAGCTTAATAAAGTTACATTGAAAAAAGATAAGATTTTTTTTATATTATAATATTAAATAATTAGACAGATTGATAATGAATAAATTGATGAATATTCTAATTGTATTTTTAACAATTACACAAATTTCCTTTGCTCAGGTACGGACAGTTAGGGAATTAGACTCGAACTGGAAGTTTCAAAAAGGAGATTTCGAAAATGCTTTTCAATCCAATTTTAATGATTCAAAATGGGAAAAAGTGAGCGTACCTCATGATTGGGCAATTTACGGTCCTTTTGATAAAGAAATAGACAAACAAAAAGTAGCTATTGTTCAAAATGGTGAAAAAGTAGCTTCCGAAAAAACAGGAAGAACAGGTTCATTGCCTCATGTTGGTTCCGCTTGGTACAGAAACAAGTTTTCGATATCGGCTGCGGAGAATGGAAAGAAAGTGATTCTGCTTTTTGAAGGTGCCATGAGCGAACCACAAATCTATTTAAACGGGAAAAAGGTGGGCGAATGGGCTTATGGTTACAGCTATTTTTATTTTGATGTAACTGATTTCATTACAACAGGAGAGAATTCCTTGGCGGTAAAATTAACCAACAAAGAGTTTGCTTCACGTTGGTATCCGGGTGCCGGTTTGTACAGAAAAGTAAGCCTTATCATAAAAAATAAGGAAAGTATTGATCAGTGGGGAACTTCTATTACAACGCCTTTTATTAGCAAGGAAGCAGCTAAAGTAAATGTAAAAACAAAAGCTACTGGCGAAAATGGCTATTTAGTTACCACTATTTTTGATGCTAATGGGCAAAAACTAAGTTCTGATAAAGTAACAACAAAATTCGGAAATGAATTCGATCAAAACATCAAAGTTGAAAATCCAAAATTGTGGAGTCCAGAAAGTCCTTATTTGTATAAAGCCGTTTCGCAATGGTTTGTTGGAGAAGAATTAAAAGATGAGGTTACGACTCGTTTTGGAATTCGAGATATAAAATATGAAGCCAATAAAGGATTTAGTTTAAATGGGGAGGTTCGAAAATTTAAAGGAGTTTGCCTGCATCATGATTTAGGACCTTTGGGAACAGCAATAAATGTAGCGGCTTTACGTCGTCAATTGACTATTTTAAAAGACATGGGCTGTAATGCTATTCGAAGTTCTCACAACATGCCATCATTGGAACAACTTGAATTGTGTGACGAAATGGGTTTTATGTTTTTAGCTGAAAGTTTTGACGAATGGGCAAAGCCAAAAGTTAAGAATGGATACAACCGATTTTTTGAAGCTTATGCCGAGAAAGATATCGTTAACTTAGTTCATGCTACCAGAAATCATCCTTCTATTGTAATGTGGAGTTCTGGAAATGAAGTTCCGGATCAATGGGGAGAAGCTGGGGTAAAACGTGCCAAATGGTTACAGGAAATTTTCCATCGTGAAGATCCAACAAGACCTGTAACGGTAGGTATGGATCAGGTTAAAGCTACTATGGAATCCGGTTTCGGAGCTTTGTTAGATGTTCCAGGCTTAAATTACAGAGTACATTTGTATGAAGAGGCATTTAAAAAATTTCCACAAGGATTTATTTTAGGTTCTGAAACGGCTTCTACCGTAAGTTCAAGAGGAATTTATAAATTTCCCGTAGTACAAGCTAAAGACAAGCAATATGCTGATTTTCAAAGTTCTTCTTATGATTTAGAAGCCTGTAGTTGGTCAAATGTACCTGATGAAGATTTTATATTACAAGATGATAAGCCATGGGTTATTGGTGAATTTGTTTGGACAGGGTTTGATTATTTAGGTGAACCGACTCCTTATGATGAAAGCTGGCCTTCTCGTAGTTCATATTTTGGAATTAATGATCTAGCAGGTTTGCCTAAAGACCGATTCTATTTGTATAGAAGCCGCTGGAATAAAGAAAAAGAAACCTTACATATTTTACCACATTGGAATTGGGAAGGTCGAGAAGGTAAGGTAACACCGGTATTTGTGTATACTAATTATGACAGTGCAGAGCTTTTTGTAAACGGGAAAAGTATGGGAATTCAAAAAAAGAATACTGCAACACCACAAAACAGATATCGTTTGATGTGGATGGATGTTAAGTACGAACCAGGAACAGTGAAAGTAGTTGCCTTTGATAAAGAAGGAAAAGCAGTTGCCGAAGAGGAAATTCATACTGCTGGAAAAGCATACCAAATTGTGCTTAACGCCGATAGAAAAACAATACAGGCAGATGGTAAAGACTTGTCATATGTTACTGTTTCTTTAGTAGATAAAAATGGGATTCCATGTCCCACAGCAACAGATCAATTGCAATTTAAAGTGAAAGGAAAAGGAACCTATAGGGCAGCATGTAACGGGGACGCTACTTCACTGGAACAATTTCATTTGCCAACAATGAAACTATTCAGCGGAAAATTAGTAGTGCTGGTTCAATCGTTAAAAGAAGCCGGAAATATGGAATTAACGGTTAGTGGAAAAGGATTAAAAACAGCAACTTTAATTATTAATTCTACTGATTAGAATTTCATAATAAAAATTTAGAACCCCTCTTTTCTGGAAATGGAAAGAGGGTTTTTTTGTTTATCGAATTTCTAAATGGATTCTCAAATTGGTTTCTGGGCCAATGGTGCAAATTGCTAATTATTGGACAGCAAATTCCCCATTGAATGTGACTTTATATACTAATTGTGATGAGGTGGCCTTGTATTTAAACGATGTTTTGGTGTCTAAGGAAAAACCATTTGTAAATGGTAATAGAGATGCCTTACAACATTCTCCGTTTGTTTTTAAACTGGATAAATTTATTTCTGGAACCTTGCGTGCCGAAGGATTTATCAAAGGAGAAAAAGTGATTTCTAATGTTGTGAAAACTCCTGAAAGCCCAGTAAAAATCAAATTGAGTTATGATGTTTCGTCAAAAGCAATCAATGCGAATTCTCCTGATATGGTTTTTGTATATGCTAAAATCACCGATTTGAATGGAACCTTTATCCCAACGGCAATGAACGAAGTAACTTTTGCTTTAAGCGGAGAAAATGCAGCATTAATTGGTGAAAATCCCGTGAAAGCCGAAGCAGAAATTGCTGTCATTATTCTTAAAACTAAGAATTTAAACAGTCCGATAACGATAAAGGCTTCGGGAGCAAATTTAGAATCGGCAACTCTAAAAATTAATTAAGTCAGGAAATAGTATGAGTTATTGTAATACACTTTAAAGAACCATCAAGTTACAACCTCGAATATCAGAATTATCAAAACGTCCCAATACCTCGAAAGAGTTGTTGGGATTTTTTTTGCCTAAATCCTGCGTGGCAATAAAAGAGCAGGAATTGATATTAGCCAAATCAATTACGTTGATTCCACCCGTTTTCCCGTCTTGAATGTAGGTCAAAGCGTCTTCGGTATCACGAATGAGGATTTGCATCCAGGAAGGGCATTCAAATACGCCATTTCCTAAAGAATATGCTTGTGAAAGCAATTCGGTCATCCCGTATTCTGAATGAATTGCCGCAACGCTAAATCCTTTACATAATTGTTCGTGTAATTCTTCCCGAATCATTTCTTTACGTTTTCCTTTCATTCCTCCCGTTTCCATGATTATGGTGTTTTGCAGTTGGAATTGGTGTTTCTCAATCAAATCTAACAAAGCATAAGTGACGCCAATTAAAATGATATTTTGTCCTGCTTGATCCAGAGCAATGAGTTTTGCTATAAGTTCGTCATGATTGTGCAGGTAAAAACCGCTTTCCGGATGATTGGAAAGTGTTATCAAATCTTCAACCATGTAAATCAACGAAGAGCCTTCTCTTTCAAGATAGGAAGGGAGCAACGCCAAAATAGCATAATCCTCGATGTTCCCATAAAACTGAGAAAATCCTTTGCGATAGCTTTCTTCATATATGGAAGCGTCAGTGACTAAATGCTTGCTGGTAATCATTCCGGTTGTTCCGCTACTGGTAAAAGTTTCTTCAATCGCATCTGTATTAGAAACGACTTGGTGACTCTTGAAAAACTGTATCGGTAAAAAGGGAATTTGAGATAATGATTTTACTTTGTGAGGATCTGTTTTTAAAAAATTACAAAATTCCTGATACACCTTATTGTTTTCGTATTGAAAACGAAACACTTTTAAAGCGATTTTCTCAAACTGTTTTTGACTGGAAATAGCAAATATATCGGTAGTTGGAATCAAGAATTTTTTTTACAAAAGTAAGTAAAAAAATTGTAGACACTTAAGCATTCAAAGTCTTTGCAAGCGCTTTATTCAATTTAATAAATAGCAGTACTGTTTTATAAAAAAGAGGTTGTCTGAAAAGATAGCCTCTACTTGTTTTAAGGAATACCTGATTTAGCAGAAATTTATTAAAAATTGAAAATATTGCCTTAATAATTGTTCTAAAAGTTTGTTT
>NZ_JBLNKT010000045.1:0-20007 GCF_048158525.1 Flavobacterium algoris | reverse complement strand
AATAAACAAACTTTTAGAACAATTATTAAGGCAATATTTTCAATTTTTAATAAATTTCTGCTAAATCAGGTATTCCTTAAAACAAGTAGAGGCTATCTTTTCAGACAACCTCTTTTTCTTATAAATTATCTATTTCTTCCTGAACAAGTTCCCAATCCAACAACAATTTGTCTAATTCGGCTTTCTTTTTATTGTAAGCCATGAAAAATTTAGCGTCTTCAATATGCTTATCATAATTAGACGCGAGCATTTTGTCATCGTTTTGAATGTCTTTTTCCAATTGCTTAATTTGACTCTCCACTTTGCTCAATTTATTTTGCAACGCTTTCCCTTTCTTTTGATCTTCGTAGGAGGCTTTGTTACTTTCTTTAGGTGCTGCTGCTTTTTCAGCGTCTTTTTTTTCCACTTCACGCATATTCTCCATATTGCGTTGCTCCAAGAAATAATTAATATCTCCTAAATATTCTTTTATTTTTTGGTCTTTGAATTCATAAACCAAATTTGACATTCCCTGCAAGAAATCTCTATCGTGAGAAACCAGCAATAAAGTACCGCCAAATTTTTGAAGAGCCGCTTTCAAAACATTCTTGGATTTGATGTCCAAGTGATTCGTAGGCTCATCCATTAATAAAACATTGATAGGTTGCAACAACAATTTACATAACGCCAGACGGTTTCTTTCACCTCCAGAAAGGACTTTTACCTTTTTCTCTACATCATCACCACGAAACAAGAAAGAACCCAGCATATCGCGTACTTTCATACGATTTGTGTCTGCCGCTGCATCTTCCATGGTTTGCAACAAAGTAATTTCACCATCCAGATATTCCGCTTGATTTTGGGCAAAATAACCCAATTGTACATTATGACCTAGCTTGATGTTTCCTTTATATTCAAATTCGTCAACAATAGCCTTAATGAAAGTCGATTTCCCTTGTCCGTTTTGTCCTACGAATGCAATTTTGCTTCCGCGTTCTACCAACAGGTTAATATCTTTCAAAATCGTTTTATCACCATAACTTTTAGTTACATTCTCGGCTTCTATAACTACTCTACCAGGTTCCTTTGAAACTGGAAAAGTGATGTTCATCACCGAGTTGTCATCCTCATCAACTTCGATACGTTCTATTTTGTCGAGTTTTTTAATCATCGATTGCGCCATAGAAGCTTTGGAAGCTTTCGCACGGAATTTTTCGATTAATTTCTCAGTTTCTTCAATTTTTTTGGCTTGATTTTTTTGTGTTGCCAATTGTTTTTCACGAATTTCATGACGCAATTCTAAATATTGAGAATATGGTTTGTTGAAATCATAGGCTTTTCCAAGAGAAATTTCGATAGTTCTGTTGGTTACATTATCCAAGAACATCTTATCGTGTGAAACAATCACAACAACTCCTGGATAATTGCGAAGGAAACTTTCTAACCAAATGATACTTTCTATATCCAAGTGATTCGTAGGCTCATCCAGTAACAAAACATCATTTGCCTGTAATAATAATTTGGCTAATTCAATACGCATTCTCCATCCACCAGAGAAAGTTTCTGTTTGATTATCGAAAACATCTCTTTTAAATCCTAACCCAAGAAGAATTTTCTCGGTATCTCCAACATAATTATACCCACCCAATAATTCAAATCGATGCGTATAATCAGATAAGTCTTCTATAATTTGGCTGTATTCGTCACTTTCATAATCAGTACGGGTAACCAATAAATGATTAATCTCTTCGAGCTTTTTCTCCACAATTTTAATCTCTGTAAAGGCTTCGTATGCTTCTTCGAGTACTGTTCTACCTACTTCAAAATCGATATCCTGACGCAAGAATCCCATTCGAAGATCTTTCTCTTGAGAAATAACACCCGAATCAGGAGCAAAATCCTTTGCCAACATTTTAAGCATGGTCGATTTTCCAGCCCCGTTTTTTCCAACAAGACCCACACGGTCTCCAGCACCCAATCGAAAGGTAACTTCTTCAAATAAATAAGTACCACCAAACGAAACGGATAAATTGTGTATATTAAGCATGTATTGTTATTTTATTCCTTTTTGAATGTGTAAATTTGTAATTCTAAAAAAGGAAATATTAAATTTTTTGCAAATGTTAAAAAAAGGATCCAAATTATATAGCATTTTAACAGGAACTTGTCCCAAATGTCAGAATGAGAGTATGTATTTGGATAAAAATCCATTACATATTGATAAAGTTTTAAAAATGCATGAAAATTGCAGTCATTGTGGTTTAAAATATCAAATTGAACCTTCCTTCTTTTATGGAGCAATGTATGTAAGTTATGGATTGAATGTTGGCGTAGGAATTGCAGCTTTTATAATCGCATTCGTAATTTTCGGCTCCAGTTTGAAAGTTGCCTTTATTGCTATAATTGCTTCACTAATTCTCTTATTTCCATTTATTTTGCGCTTGTCTAGAAACATATACATCAATATGTTTGTCTCTTATGATCCAAAAACAAATTTAAAATAACATTATTGCTGCTCTTTAGGCAGAAATCTGTTTATGTCAATTGCCGGATTTAAAGGAATTTGATGTTCGATATTATCAAATAAAGCTTTTGCCATTGCTGGACCTAACATAACTCCTCTTGTTCCTAAACCATTCAAAATATGTATTGATTCATAATTTTGAAGCGTTCCTACTAAAGGCCTTCTGTCTTTTACAGTTGGTCGAACTCCCGCAAAATGCTCAACGATTTCAAAATCACAAGTAATAATTTCTTTTATCCTTTCCTCTAATTCTATCTTTCCCTCTTCTGTAGGCAAATCAGTTTTATCTTTCCAATTGTATGTAGCCCCCACTTTGAATAAATCATTCCCAAGTGGCAGAATAAACACACTTGTATTTACGATTACATCTAAATCTAACTGAGGCGCTTTAATAATAAAAAGCTCCCCTTTAGTCCCGTCTAAAGGCAAATGTTTAAAATATGGGTTTGCATGTATGCCAAAACCTTCCGCGAAAACAATATGTCTGGCATGAATATCTTTATAATGAATTCCACCACTTTCAGTTTGTAAAACATCGTAATCAAATGACTCTTCCTTAAATAAATTATTTTGTTTTAAATATTCTCTGTATTTATTTAATAACAAAGCGGTATCTACATAACCAGTTTGTAAAACTTCACCATATCCATAAGGAGAATCAATTCCTAAATACTTTTTTGAAATCAATTGTGTAGATAAAAATGGAGCTAATGCAACTTTATCTGAAGCAGTAAACCAATTATTCTGTTCTTCAACAGAGAAAAATTTTCTTAGGATTGGTCTTTTAAAATCTACTTTACAATTCAGTTTTTCTTCTAAAACAGTATAAAATTCATTCATCAATACCAGTTGCTCTTGAGCTTGCCATACTTCGCTAAAGCGTTTTAGTATAACCGGATTATACAAACCTCCTGCAATTTTCGAGGAATTTTGTGAGTAATTATCCAACACCAAAATAGATCTGTCATTCCGCAGAGCAATCTCTGCAAATGAAATACCAGCTAAACCAGAACCTATTATTAAATAATCAATCATTTGAAGTAATCCCTTTTTTAAGTAAATGCAAAGTAAAGACTTTAAAACAAAAAAACTCTCACCATCACAGTAAGAGTTTTTCTTTTTATTTTAAAATGAGAATTAATAATTCCACATATCTTGTTCGAAATTACGAATTTTTTCTTTCACTCTCTCAGACTCTAACAATTGATTCTGAGCATTATCTTTCATATATTCCGCAATAGATCTGTCTCCGTAAACGTTTTCTTCTTTGTAAATTACACTATTGAAACGTCTTGAATTTAATATTTGATCAAAAGAAACCGGCATTGCAGAATTTTTATCATTGAAAGCTTTTGCTTCATGCAAAACATCTCTTGCCGCTGGGAAAAAGATCCAAAATAATTCAATGTAATCTTTTTCATCACTGTTCATTGTAAAAACATCTGGAGTCACTGGACAAATCCCAAGTAAACGATACTTCAATTCACTTTGACGTTTATCAAAATACCAGTATCCTTTTATTTTATACTGAGTAACATCTTGTGCAGTAAGATCTGATTTTAAAATATACTCAGGTGAAATCTGAGCACCAGCATTTATTTGTTCTCTCCCTGCATCCGTTGTATCAATACGAGTCAATGAAGCCTGAATATCTTGCATCGATTTTTTAGTGTTAAAATAACTATCAGTATAAACTTCCGTTATTTTACCATTTCTCATCGCTTTTGTCAAGACATCATACAATGATCTTCTATCTGAACCGATATTAGCTGTATCAATTGGAAAATACAATGCAAAATTAATCTTTTCACTTAAATCGATTATTTCCCATGTTGTTTTACCCATCAAGACATCTCTATCATGCACATAACCATAAGCCAATGGTTTGTCATTATCAGAAATCAACTGTGCAGCAGACTTAAGACCAATTTGATCTGGTGTTTTAGCATTCAGCAAATTAGATTGCGCTACAGATGCAAAACTCCAAGTGACAGAGATAATAGCAATCAAAAAATTTCTTACATTCATCATGTTTTCATTAATAAGTTAATGAAGCAGTTTTTATTAAAACTACTTATTATTGTATTTCAAAAATTACTGGAGCTGTTCTTGGTAATAAATAACTACCCGCACCAACAAGTTTAGTTTTAATTTCAGAAATGGTAATTTGATCACCTCTAACTGCTTTAGAAAGAGCAGCATTACACTGTGCATTCAATTTATTTCCTTGTACAACTACAGTAGGCTGACCTGTTACTTTCAAATTAAAACCAACAACATCCAAACCAACTTCAAAATCAAAATCAACTAATTTAGCCCCAATTGTAGCAATTTGTAAATTTGATTTAGGACCTTTTACAACACCCATTTCACCACGTATAGTACCTGTAGGACCAGGAATTCCTTTAATTCTAAAAGATTTTTTATCAGAAACTTTAGAACCGTCAGGAAGAGTTGCAGTAACATTAATTACTGTTTCAGAACCAGCACCTGGACTCATATTGTATTTACCACCACCCGCAGAACTTAATCCTGGAGCGCTAGCCGAAACTTTATCCGCAGATACTCCCGCAAATGAAATAGTCATAGGATTTACAACACCTCTATAAACAACATTCATTTTATCAGCAGAAATAGTAGCTGATTTTGGTCTAGCCACAACTACATATTTATCTTTAATAGGCAAACTAACTACTTTCCCATTTTCATCAAAATTGAATGAACCACCAATCGGGTGTTCCCCTATATTACCTGCACCAAAAGAGAAATTAGCTTGACCTGCTTGAGCTGCAACACTTGAACCATTCACAATTACTGATTTAGCCTTTAATGAAGGATCAAATTTCCCAAGAATGATTTTCCCTTTAACTGCTTCCCCTTGAAAGAAAACTGATTTTTCAAGAACTACTATTGGTTGATAAGCAGTAAGAGAGGCTGCAGCAACTAAATCTGATTGGAACATTCCAGTCATCACATCACTTTCAGTTGTCTTTATATCCGCTTGTAATTGAGATAATTTTGTAATTGTAGCAATAAGTGGAAATCCCTTATAGTTATAATCAATCCAAGCTAATTTTGCACCTGCTTTTTCAGAATAAACTGGATTAGTTGCAAATCTAGCTTCAATTTTTTTCATCTCAGACTCTGCAATTGAGCTTCCACCAATTTGTTTGATTTGAGTTGAAAAATTATTAATCTTATCTAAAAACTCTTGTCCTTCTTTTGAAACTCTATCTCCAGTAAAGAATTTTCTGTCTATTAAATCGCCTTTATCCATTTGCTCATATGGCAAATTTCCTTCCGCATCTCTTACGAACTTTGCAGTAACTGTCGTTTTAATATTTTCTAAATAATCATTAAAATCTTTAGACAAAGCTCTAATTTTCTCAACTTTAGCTTTTTTATCACCAAACTGCCCCGGTTGATCCACTGCTTTTTGCGATAATTGTAGAAATGAACTTTCATTTCTAGTATCAGTTATAGAGTTAGACTCAACTATTTTATTATTCAAAATCCCAAAAGCAGATAATACTTCTTTGGACATATTTAATGCTAACATTGCGATAAAAACCAAGTACATCAGGTTTATCATCTTCTGTCTAGGGGTTAGTTTTCCTCCTGCCATATTTTCTACTAATTAGTTTGTTATTTTTATATCGTTTGAAACTAATTATCCTTTATTGTTCATTGCAGAAAGCATTCCTCCGTATACACTGTTAAGTGATGACAAATTAGATGTCAAAGACTGCATTTGGTCTTTTAATTTTAAGTTATTTTCAGCAACTTCTTCATTGATTTGTGCATTTCTTGAAGCGCTTTGTAATTGTATTTTGTATAAACTATTCAAAGATTCCATTTGGGCTGCAGCCAAAGTCAACTCTTCACTATATTTTTTAGTTGAAGCAATAGAATCTACGGTAGGCGCAATTCCTTTTGCTGCTGATTCGAAATTTTTAATGCTGTTCCCTAAACTTGACATTAATTCTCCGTCAATTTTAGCATCTTTTAACATTGCATCTAATTTTTGAGATAACAATCCTTGAGCATCAGAAGGAGTTTCTACTTTTGCTTTCTTTGGCCCTCCAGATTTACCATTAGCAAGTTCTGGATAAACCAATGTCCAATCTAATTCATCATCAACTGGTTCAAATGCAGAAAGAGCAAAAATTGCAGCTTCTACAACAAGTCCAATCGTTAGCATTAAATTTCCAGTTATAAAACCGAATTCAAGGTGAGTAATTTTGAATAATGCTCCAATAATTACAACTGCCGCACCCATTCCGTATGCGAAATTCATTGTTTTTTTGCTAAGTAATGCCATAATATTTTTTTTGGGGTTAGATTTAAAGATTTGGTTTCTTTTATAATTATTTATTATTTGCCTTTTTTAGTTTTTCCGGTAGTTTGAATTCCCATATAATCCTGAACAGTTCTAAAACCAATATAGCTTCTTGCCGAATCAGCATATTCATAATCTCTGGTGCTTACTTGTAGGAAATAAGCAACATCTTTCCAAGAACCTCCACGAACCACTTTACGTTTATTAGAAGCATCCAGAACGTTTGGATTCATTGAAGAAACATATTCATATGCATTTGGATCATACGAAGAATCAGTCCATTCCGAAACGTTTCCTGCCATGTTATACAAATTATAGCCATTTGGCTCATATGATTTTGCCTCAACAGTATATAACGCTTGATCTGCTGCATAATCACCTCTGTTTGGTTTAAAATTAGCAAGAAAACAACCTCTGTCATTTTTAGTATAAGGTCCACCCCAAGGATAGGTTGCAGATTCTAAACCTCCTCTAGCAGAATACTCCCATTCAGCTTCAGTAGGTAATCTGAAAGAGTTGATTAAATCGTGTCCTTTCTTCTTGGATTTTATGTATGTATTTTTATTTAAAGTTCTCCAAGCACAGAAAGCTTTTGCTTGGGTCCATTTTACACCTACAACTGGATAATCTCCATATGCCTTGTGCCAGAAATAGTCATTATGCATTGGCTCATTGTAAGAGTAAGCAAAATCTTTAATCCAAACAGTGGTGTCAGGATATACGTTTACTTCTTCTGTTTTAATAAAATCTTTTCTTTTACCAACTTTAGCTTTGGCAGCAGCCTGAATATCCATCCAAGAATAACGGAATTTCAATTTATTTACATCTATAGTACGCAATCCATTGTAAGAAGCTTCTATTGGCAAATACATAGAATCCATAACCTCAGTATAATATTCATCCGGATACAACTTAGTATCTTTGATTAATTTTACTTTTTTATTCAATTTTCTACCAGCATAAGGATCATCAGCAGTACCTACACTGTAATAGTTATCGTACATATATTTATCGTACGCAGTCATCTTTTCTGGATCAGAATCATTAAAAGCAAAATCTCCAATACTACCAGAATTTTTACCTTTCCCTTTTCCATCTCCTGCTTTTTGACCACTTTCATCAGCAAGAATTGCCAATCGAACTCTCATGGTAGAATCTTTTACCCATTCTACAAATTGACGGTACTCACTATTTGTAATTTCAGTTTCATCCATATAAAAAGAACGAACAGTAACTGTTTTAGTAGGCGCATCTTCAATATCGGCTATATCATCATCTGATTTACCCATGATAAAAGCACCACCTGGAATTAAAGTCATTCCATAAGGTTTCTCAGGATGCCATTTCCCACCATTCACACCTACTAATTCTCCTTTGTCGCTTGATTTACCACAGCTAATTAATAGGGTCAAAATTGCCGTAAATGCAATGAACTTCTTCATATAAATTTGGGTTAACTATTCATTATTTTTAAGTGTGTAAACCTATTTATTATTTTTTAGAAAAACAATTTTTTTACAGTAAACAACGTGTTTTTTATAAAAAAATAATAAATAAGTAAAAAATTATTCTAAATGATATTTTTTCTTTGTGCTTTCCACCATCTTTCAGGTAATTCTTGATTACAGGCCAATAAATATTCATCGTAGGAACACGGTAATAACGTATTTCTCTTTAATTTATTATTACCGTTTGAAATAAATGGTATTTCTATCCACCAACGGTCTGTTTTATCACTTTTATAGAAAACAAGTTCCTCTTCTTCTAATGGAACAATATATTTCAAATAATTTTCCTTGCTTCCAAACGGATATTCATTAGAACGATAATGAAAACCTTCTATAAAATACCAGATTATCTGTGCAATAATAACCGATTCCTGTACTGAATTATTATGATTAAATATCCCAAAAGAAGATACTTTATCGCTTATTCCTGCATATCTGGACAAAGAACATATTTCTTTACCATTGAAACCATTAGGTGCAAATGAAACAAAATTTCCTGAATCAGAAGACTTAATTGAATTTAAATCGATACTCACTAAATCTGCATCTCTAAAAACAGGTTCCGCAAGAGCAATATTATTCGAAATCTCACCCAATCTATAACCATCAAAAAATAATTTCTCTATCAAATCAATTTCTTCCTGAGAATTGAAATACGTTTGATACCCAATATTACAATAGTTAAAAAGATTATTAGGTTCGTCTACAATTATTTTTGTTAAATAAGAAGAAGCTGAAACGGCCTCTTCATCTTTCCCAAAATCAAATTTATTATCAATGGAAACTAAATTGACCATTTGTTCTAAATCATCATAGGCTCTGTAAAGCGCATAGGTCAAATCTTGTGAACCTCCAATAACTATAGGAGTAATCCTTTTCTTGATTAGGCTTGCAACAACTTTCTTTAGTGCAAAATAAGTATCCTCAACCGAATTCCCAGCAAGAATATCACCCAAATCTGCAATTGAAGCATCCCAATTTCCAGGAAACAGCCCATACAACTCTTTTCTAAGCGGTATTAAATCAACATCAGAAACAGCTTTTTTATCTCCTTGATTTTCTAAAACGCCTATTACAGCAATTTTAATCTTATTTAAATCCGGAAACTGTTCATTGGTATGCAAAACTATTTTACTTCCCAATTGTTGAGAAGTCAATCCGTTTATATAACTAAGGATTTCATCGTCTACGGGTTTCAGAAAATCAAACTCCATTTTATTTCTTTTTTGCTACGGGTTTCTTAGCAACAGCTTTCTTGGCTGGAGCTTTTTTGGCAACTACTTTTTTAGCTGGTGTTTTCTTGGCAATCATTTCCTGAACTTCGACCAATGTCAATTTTGTAGCATCAACATCTTTGCTTAATTCAATTTTGATTTTTCCTTTAGTAATAACGGAACGTCCCCAACGGGCTTTTTCGACTAAAATTCCTTCCTCTTCCCAGTTGTGTAGCACCTTATCAATATTTTTCTGCAATTTATCTTCAATCAAGGCTTCAATATCCGCTTGAGACAAATCATCAAAATTATATTTCTTGCTTACATTTATAAACAAGCCGTCCCATTTGATGAAAGGACCAAAACGACCCGTTCCTTTTTGAACTCCTTCGCCTTTATAAACTGCTATTGGCGCATCGGCTAGTGCCTTTTCGTCAATTAATTCTTTTGCTCTTTCAAAATCTACGTCTAGCGGATTTTCGCCTTTTGGCAAAGAAACAAAAGCGGCGCCATGACGTATATAAGGACCATAACGACCATTACTTACCTCAACTTCTTCTCCTTTATATTCTCCGAGATTTTTTGGTAACAAAAACAAATTCAAAGTTTCCTCTAAAGTAATATTTCCAATATTTTGATCCGTCATTAAACTGGCAAACTTTTTCTCTTCATCATCTGCAGCTCCAATTTGAGCCATGGGTCCAAATTTCCCTAAACGTACCGAAACTGGTTTCCCTGTTTTTGGATCTGTTCCCAGAATTCTTTCACCACTTTCTCTGTCTGCATTCGCTTCAACATCTTTTACAATGGGGTGAAATTTATCGTAGAACTCTTGCATCATTTTTGTCCAAACAATATTTCCTTCTGCGATTTCATCAAAATCCTGTTCCACTTTTGCAGTGAAATTATAATCAAGGATATTTCCGAAATTCTTAACCAAGAAATCGGTAACAATTGTTCCAATATCTGTAGGAACTAATTTTCCTTTATCGGAACCCGTATTTTCTTTCAGTAACTTCTCTCCAACTTTTCCTGATTGTAAAATCAATTGCGTATAATTACGTTCCTGACCGTCAAGATTTCCTTTCTCCACATAATTTCTGTTGATAATCGTAGAAATTGTTGGCGCATAAGTAGAAGGACGACCAATTCCTAACTCTTCTAATTTCTTTACCAAAGAAGCTTCGGTATATCGTGCTGCAGCTCTTGAATATCTTTCTGTCGCTGTAATATAATTGTTTTGCAATTTTTCGTTGACTTTCATTGCTGGCAACATTCCTTCCTGCTCCTCTTCATCGTCATCATGACCTTCAAGATATACTTTTAGGAACCCTTCAAAAAGCAACACTTCTCCAGATGCCGTGAATATTTCACCGTGATTGTTTGCTTCAATTTTCACGTTAGTACGTTCTAATTGCGCATCACTCATTTGCGAAGCCAATGTTCTTTTCCAAATCAAATCGTACAAACGCGCTTGATCTCTATCAATATCTACCGTATGACGCGACATATCCGTAGGACGAATCGCCTCGTGAGCTTCCTGTGCACCTTTGCTTTTATTGACAAAAGTTCGCGGTTTAGAAAACTCTTTTCCGTAGGATTTGATGATTTCGGCCTGAGCGGCTTCCATTGCATCTTTGGATAAATTCACACTATCCGTTCTCATATAGGTAATCAATCCGGCTTCGTATAAACGTTGTGCCAATTGCATCGTAATTCCAACAGGCAAATATAATTTTCTCGCCGCTTCTTGTTGCAAAGTCGAAGTCGTAAACGGCCCCGTTGGTGATTTTTTGGTAGGCTTCGTTTCTAAATCTGAAACTTTATAGGTAGATCCGATATTTTTATTTAAAAAATCTTCGGCTTCTTTTTTTGTATTGAAATTTTTAGGCAATTTGGCTTTGAATGTTTTTCCGGCTTCATTGGTAAATTCAGCCACAACAGAATATGTTGCAATAGCTTTGAAGTTTTGAATTTCTCTTTCACGCTCTACAATCAAACGAACGGAAACCGATTGTACACGTCCGGCAGAAAGTCCGCCTTTTATTTTTCTCCAAAGTACAGGCGACAATTCATAACCAACCAATCTGTCCAAAACACGACGCGCTTGTTGTGCATTGACTAAATTATAATCGATTTCACGTGGATTATCAATCGCTTTTAGAATCGCAGTTTTAGTAATTTCGTGAAAAACAATACGCTTGGTTTTCTTTTTGTCTAATTTTAATTCTTCGGCTAAATGCCAAGAAATAGCCTCACCTTCACGATCCTCATCACTTGCTAACCAAACCATTTCGGCTTTTTTGGCAAGTCCTTTTAGTTTAGTAACCAAAGCTTTTTTGTCAGCAGAAACTTCATATTTTGGTTTGAAACCATTTTCTACATCTACACCAATTTCTTTGGAAGGTAAGTCCGCAATATGTCCATAACTGGACTCTACTTGAAAATCACTTCCTAGAAATTTCTCGATTGTTTTTGCCTTTGCAGGGGACTCAACTATAACTAAATTCTTTGCCATTGCTCTATTTTTCTGGGACAAAAGTATCTATTTTTTTTAGATATTGGGCTTTAGATTTTATTTTTGAATTATTTCACAATCATTAATAGGTAAGTTATTGCCATACTCGACTGTTTTTTAGCCCCGATCACTGTGAAAAGCCCAAAGCAAAAAAATAAAAGTTTCCTGTTCTAAAAAAGCGACCAACGGAAGCTCTTTTTAGAACTTTGGAAACTTTACTTTTTTTATGAATCCCGAAGGGTCGGGATTGTAACGGAAAGCAGGAAATAGCTCCCCAGAAAAAATGCCTTAAAATAGTGTTAATTCTTCGTCTGACATCTTGTCATATTTATTTGAATTGCGTTATCTTTGTGCTTTGAAAATATAGGATGGAAAAGATTATTGAAGAAAGTAAACAAGGCGAAAGTCTTGTTCTAGAACATAAACCCGAGAATACCAAAAAATTATTTATAGAAAGTTATGGCTGTGCGATGAATTTTTCAGACAGTGAAATTGTAGCTTCTATTCTATCTGGAAACGGATATAATACCACGCAAGTGTTAGAGGAAGCCGATTTAGTTTTAGTAAATACCTGTTCGATTCGGGACAAAGCGGAGCAGACGATTCGCAAACGTTTGGAAAAATACAATGCGGTGAAACGCATTAATCCAAAAATGAAAGTAGGCGTTTTAGGCTGTATGGCCGAGCGTTTGAAAAGTCAGTTTTTGGAAGAAGAGAAAATTGTAGACCTAGTTGTGGGTCCTGATGCCTATAAAGATTTACCGAACCTTTTGCAAGAAGTTGAAGAAGGGCGCGATGCAATTAACGTGATTTTGTCGAAAGATGAAACTTATGGAGATATTTCGCCTGTGCGATTGATGAGCAATGGAATTACGGCTTTGGTTTCTATCACCCGTGGTTGCGATAATATGTGTACGTTTTGCGTGGTGCCTTTCACACGAGGACGAGAACGCAGCCGTGAACCGCAAAGTATCATGAAGGAAATTCAGGATTTGTGGGACAAAGGTTTTAAGGAAATTACACTTTTAGGGCAAAATGTGGATAGTTATTTGTGGTATGGTGGCGGTTTGAAAAAAGATTTTGAGAATGCTACTGAAATGCAAAAAGCGACCGCAGTTGATTTTGACCAATTACTGGAAATGGTGGCGGTTGGTTTTCCAAAAATGCGCATTCGATTTTCGACATCAAATCCGCAAGACATGCACGAAAGTATTTTGCATGTTATTGCAAAACACCCAAATATATGTAAACACATTCACTTGCCTGTCCAGTCTGGAAGCAATAGAATCCTGAAAGAAATGAACCGTTTGCACACGCGTGAAGAATACATGATTTTGATTGACAAAATCAGAACTATCATTCCGAATGGCTCTATTTCGCAAGATATGATTGCTGGTTTCCCAACAGAAACCGAACAAGATCATCAAGATACAATGAGCTTAATGGAATATGTCAAATATAATTTCGGGTACATGTATTCGTATTCCGAACGTCCAGGAACTTTGGCTGGAAGAAAAATGGAAGATGATGTTACCGAAGAAACAAAGGCGAGAAGATTGCAGGAAATTGTCGATTTACAACAAAAACACGCTTGGTTACGCAGTGAAGAATTCATTGGGCAAACCGTAGAAGTTTTGGTAGAAAAAGTTTCCAAAAAATCGGCTGAAGAGTTTTCCGGAAGGAATTCACAAAGTATCACCGTGGTTTTTCCAAAGGAAAATTATAAGATTGGAAATTTTGTGAATGTGAGAATTTTGAGTTGTACAAGCGGAACTTTGAAAGGAGAAGCAGTTGGGTTGAGCGAAATGAATTAGAAAAAATCAGCCACAGATTAAAAAGATTTTCACAGATTTCTTTTAATTAATCTTTATAATCCGCGATACAAAAACAAAACAATTTGATGGAAGGATACAGAGAACAAGAGACTTATAAAATCATAGGAATTTGTATGGAAGTGCATAGAATTCTTGGTCCGGGATTATTAGAAATTGTTTACAAGGATGCTTTAGAAATAGAATTCAAACTAAACAATATTTCTTACGAAAGAGAAAAAGAATTTTCGATTAATTATAAGGGTGAGATTTTGCGTAGTAAATTTAATGCCGATTTTATTGTATGTGAAGATATTGTATTAGAAATAAAAGCTGTGAAAGAGTTCTGCAACGAACATATTGCACAAATTTTAAACTATTTGAAATTAGCAAATTCAGAAATTGGATTATTAGTTAATTTTCAAAATAAATCTTTACAATACAAAAGATATGCTTTATAAAAATTAAGTAAATCTGTGAGAATCTTTTTAATCTGTGGCAAGAAAATCAATTAAAACGCTTTTTAATTCATTAGATATTAAAAAAATTAAAATAAGATGTCAAAAAAAAATATACTAATCGGTTTGGTTACTTTTATAATTGGATTTGGAGTTACATTCTACATCATCAGAACCTATTTTCCAAAACATAAAGTTGAAAAAACAGTCCCTTTGAAAGACACATTAACAAAACCAAAGCAATAGATTCTTACGAATCGAATTAAAAAACAACATTAATGAGATTGCTTCGTGCCTCGCAATGACAATATGGAATCAGTTCAAGCTATAAAACAACGATTTGAGATTATTGGGAATGACCCAAAGCTCAATCGTGCCATAGAAAAAGCCATTCAGGTTGCCCCTACTGATATTTCAGTATTAGTGGCCGGTGAAAGTGGTGTTGGAAAAGAAAATATTCCCAGAATTATTCATTCACTTTCGCATAGAAAACATGGAAAATACATTGCTGTAAACTGCGGTGCAATTCCTGAAGGAACGATTGACAGTGAACTTTTCGGGCATGAAAAAGGAGCTTTTACGGGAGCAACTAACACGCGCGAAGGGTATTTTGAAGTGGCTGACGGCGGAACTATTTTCCTTGATGAAGTAGGCGAATTGCCTTTGACTACTCAAGTGCGGTTGCTTCGAGTTTTGGAAAATGGCGAATTCATAAAAGTAGGTTCTTCACAAGTGCAAAAAACTGATGTGCGAATTGTAGCTGCTACCAATGTTAATTTGTTTAATGCTATCGAAAAAGGAAAATTCCGTGAAGATTTATATTATCGATTAAGCACCGTAGATATTACTTTACCTCCGTTGCGAGAACGAAAAGAAGACATTCACTTGCTATTTAGAAAATTCGCTTCTGATTTTGCACATAAATACAAGATGCCGCCTTTAAAATTAGACGAAAATGCTGTTGCTGTTTTGCAAAAATTTCGATGGAGCGGTAACATCCGTCAATTGAGAAACGTTGCGGAACAAATTTCGGTTTTGGAAACAAACCGTGAAATTTCGGCGGCAACTTTACAATCCTATTTACCTGCTGAAGGTACCAACTTGCCGTCAGTAATTAAAGACAAGAAAGGCGACAGCGATTTCAATACTGAAAGAGAGATTTTGTACAAAGTACTTTTTGACATGAAAAGTGATTTGCATGACTTGAAAAAACTTACTTTGGAACTAATGCAAAGTGGAAGTTCTAAAGTGCAAGAAACAAATCAAAATTTGATTAAAAAAATCTATGGCTCCCAAGAAAATGACAGCGAAATAGATTTTGAAGAAGAACCAAGAACGGCTTTGATTACAACTCAAAATAAAGAAGAACGTTATCAAGAGAATGACGATAGCTACCTGTTTGCTGAAACAATAGAAGAGGAAGAGGAAATCTTGAGATTAGAGCAGAAAGAAATTGAAATGATTAAAAAATCATTGGAAAAAAATAAAGGAAAACGAAAAGCCGCCGCAGATGAATTGGGGATTTCCGAAAGAACTTTGTATCGAAAAATCAAACAATTTGATTTGTAAAAATTCAAATTGAAAATTGTGAATTGAAAATGAATATCTTTGACCCAAGCGTTAGCAAACTGGCGAAGCAATCTTAAAATTTAAAATGAAACACATAAAATATATTTTTATTTTGTTGATCGCAGTGACTTTCAATAGCTGCTCCGTTTACAACTTTACAGGAACAGGAAAAATTGATGCGAAAACCTTTCAGGTGAATTTTTTCCAAAATAATGCAGATTTGATTGAACCTGGAATTGACAGAACCTTTACACTGGCATTACAAGACATCATTCAAAATCAAACCAACTTAAATTTAGTGAAAAGTGGTGCTGATTTAACTTATGAAGGAGAAATTGTAGATTATAGAATAAGCCCAATGACTGCAACTGCCGATCAGAAAGCAGCTCAAAACAGATTAAAAATAAGAGTAAATGTTCGGTTCACCAATAAAAATAAAGAAACGGATAATTTCGAAAAACCATTTGAGTTTTATTACGATTATCCGGCAACACAGCAACTTGTAGGATCAACTTTGAATAGTGCTTTGAAAGATATCTTCGAAAGAATAACACAAGATATTTTTAATGAATCCCTTGCTAAATGGTAAATGAGGTGTTGATTCGGTAATTTGTTGATTCGGTTAATCGAAGAACAAATAAACGAATAACCAAATAAACGAATAACCTTTATGAATGTAACCGATTATACTTATTTAATAAACAGACCCGATGCTATCAATGAAAAGCAAACGGAAGCGTTGGGAAATGTATTGGATGAATTCCCATATTTTCAAAGTGCCAGAGCTTTACGTTTAAAAGGTCTTTATAACCAAAATAGTTTTAAGTATAATTTTGCTCTGAAAGTTACTGCCGCGCATACGACTGACAGAACCGTTTTGTTCGATTTTATTACTTCGGATACTTTTACTGCTATTCAAAAAGGATTATATGATAAAAAAGTACTCGAACTTCTTGACATTACTGTCGTTGATAGTGAAATAATTATTCAGAAAGAAAAGTCAGAGTCCAAAATAAATACTCTGGAACAATCGATTCTTACTTCTATAAAGGAAGCTTTACCTTTAGAATCTAATGAAAATTCAAAAACAACAGAAGAAAAATTAGCGATTGGAACTCCTTTGGATTTTTCTACAAGGGAAAAGCATTCCTTCCAAGAATGGCTTCAATTATCCCGAACGCAGCCTATTGTTAGAGAAACGGAAAGTGTAAATACTTCTAAAACCCTACCGATAGAAGATGAAGATAAAAAGAAAAAAGCAGCGTTAATCGATAAATTTATAGAAACCAGCCCGAAGATTTCACCTGTAAAACATGGTGTTGTATCAACAGTTACTTTTGACCTTAATAAAGACGACAATTCCTATTTGATGACGGAGACTTTAGCACGGGTTTATTTGGAACAAAAAAAATATCAAAAAGCGATTCAAGCTTATGAAATATTAATTTTGAAATATCCAGAAAAAAGTAGTTTCTTTGCAGACCGCATAGCGGATATTAAGATTTTACAACAAAACAATAATTAAACAATGAGCACATTTTCAATTTTTTTAGTTTTAATAACAATAGTTTGTTTCCTATTAATAGTAGTAATAATGGTTCAAAACCCTAAAGGTGGTGGATTATCTTCAACTATAGGTGGTTCTCAAATGTTAGGTGGTGTACAAAAAACAACAGATTTTTTAGATAAAAGCACTTGGACACTTGCTACTATTTTAATTGTACTTATACTTCTTTCTAGCTTAAGCTTTACAGGAGCATTAAGTGATAATGATTCTAAAATTATTGAACAAACAGGAACTGCTGTACCTGCAACTGCTACGCCAGCATCTCCAGTTCAAAACACACCTGCTGAAACAAATCCAGCAAAATAAAACAACACTTTTTATTCTAAATGCCAGCCTGTCAAAGCTGGCATTTTTTATAAGAAAATATGTCAGTTATAATAGGATGGCACAATTTCTGAAATCATAAATGCAATCATAAAAATAATAAAAATATATAAAATCATGGCTTTAAACATTAAACCACTTTCAGACAGAGTTCTTATCGAACCAGTAGCAGCTGAAACTAAAACTGCGTCAGGGATTTTTATTCCAGATACAGCTAAAGAAAAACCACAAAAAGGAACTGTAGTTGCAGTTGGAAACGGAACAAAAGATCACACAATGACTGTGAAAATTGGAGATTCTGTTCTTTACGGAAAATATGCCGGAACTGAATTGAAACTGGAAGGAAAAGATTATTTGATCATGCGTGAAGACGATATTTTAGCAATAATATAATCGAATTAACAAATAAACGAATTAACAAATAAATAAAAATGGCAAAAGATATAAAATTTGATATTGAAGCACGTGACGGATTAAAACGTGGTGTAGATGCATTGGCAAATGCAGTAAAAGTAACCCTTGGACCAAAAGGTCGCAATGTAATTATTGGAAAAGCTTTTGGTGGACCAACTGTTACTAAAGATGGTGTTACCGTTGCAAAAGAAATTGAATTGAAAGATCCATTGGAAAACATGGGTGCTCAAATGGTAAAAGAAGTTGCATCTAAAACTAATGATTTAGCTGGAGACGGAACTACAACTGCAACAGTTTTGGCACAAGCTATCGTAAAAGAAGGTTTGAAAAACGTTGCTGCAGGAGCAAATCCTATGGATTTGAAACGTGGTATTGACAAAGCAGTGGAAGCTATTGTAGCTGACCTAGCAAAACAAGCCAAAGTGGTAGGAAGTGATTCTGAAAAAATCAAACAAATTGCTTCAATTTCTGCTAATAATGACGAAGTAATTGGTGAGTTAATCGCTGCTGCTTTCGCAAAAGTTGGAAAAGAAGGTGTGATCACTGTGGAAGAAGCCAAAGGAACTGACACTTATGTAGATGTTGTTGAAGGGATGCAATTTGACAGAGGATATCTTTCTCCTTATTTTGTTACCAATTCAGAAAAAATGGAAGTAGAATTGGAAAATCCGTACATCCTTTTATATGACAAAAAAGTTTCTTCATTAAAAGAATTATTACCAGTTCTTGAGCCAGTTGCTCAATCTGGAAAACCATTATTGATTATTGCTGAAGATGTTGATGGAGAAGCATTATCTACATTGGTAGTAAATAAATTACGTGGAGCCTTGAAAATCGCTGCAGTAAAAGCTCCTGGTTTTGGAGACAGAAGAAAAGCTATGCTTGAAGATATTGCTATCTTAACTGGTGGAACTGTAATTTCAGAAGAAAGAGGATACACTTTAGAAAACACAACTATCGAAATGTTAGGGACTGCTAAAAAAGTGACTATTGATAAAGACAATACAACGATTGTAAGTGGTGCTGGCGAAGCTGACATCATCAAAAATCGTGTCAACCAAATCAAAGGTCAAATGGAAGCTACAACTTCTGATTATGACAAAGAAAAGTTGCAAGAACGTTTGGCTAAATTAGCTGGTGGAGTTGCTGTACTTTATGTTGGTGCTGCTTCTGAAGTAGAAATGAAAGAGAAAAAAGACAGAGTTGATGATGCACTTCATGCAACTCGTGCTGCTGTTGAAGAAGGAATTGTTGCTGGTGGTGGTGTTGCTTTATTGAGAGCTAAAAATGCACTTAGCACTATTAAAGCAGACAATGCTGACGAAGCAACAGGAATTCAAATTGTATCTCGTGCAGTAGAATCTCCATTGAGAACTATTGTTGAAAATGCAGGACTTGAAGGTTCGGTTGTTGTTGCAAAAGTTGCCGAAGGTTCAGGTGATTTTGGCTACAACGCAAAAACAGACGAATATGTTGATCTGCTTAAAGCAGGTATTATTGACCCAAAGAAAGTAACGCGTGTGGCATTAGAAAATGCAGCTTCAGTAGCTGGTATGATCTTAACTACCGAATGTGCTTTAATTGATATTAAAGAAGATCATGGTGGTGGAAACCCAATGGGTGGCGGTATGCCAGGAATGATGTAATTCATTCCCCTTTTTAAACAAAAAGAGGTTGTCTGAAAAGATAGCCTCTACTTGTTTTAAGGAATACCTGATTTAGCAGAAATTTATTAAAAATTGAAAATATTGCCTTAATAATTGTTCTAAAAGTTTGTTTATT
>NZ_JBLNKT010000044.1:0-21504 GCF_048158525.1 Flavobacterium algoris | reverse complement strand
CACAATCATTATAAATAGATAATAAATACTACGTACGCTGTGAAAGCTGCACTCCTATATATAAGCACACAATATTAATATTAATGATGGAGATTTCTACTTCGGCGAAATAACAAAGTCCATGCAATCAGTACCCGCCGTTAGGGATACTAGCGAAAAGCCCGCAGAAAAATGAAATGAAATGAAATGAAATGAAATGAAATGAAATGAAATGAAATGAAATGAAATTTTTAGAGGACTTGCAGAGGATAGCCCGACACATTATGAAAAAAGAGGCAACTACACATTAAGATAATTGCCTCTTTTTTCATAATGAGCAACGCCCAAATGATATTTCTAGTAAGTCATTTTAGCTTCAAACTCCCGCGAACCAATATAACAATCATGAATTAAATTCCAAAGATACTTCTGAATAAGTAATCATCTATTGGATTTACAATAACAACAATGATAAACACATTGCAATGAACAAACTAGCACATTCGCATAGGAATGTGGAAGAATCAGGTTTTAAAAATTTCAATATTCTACTCAATACGATAACTTTTAATTACCAGTCAATCTTAAACTATTTTGACAACAGAAGTACAAATATACATCTGCAGAATCTTTTAACGCCAAAATAAAAGCTTTTAGAAGTCAATTTAGAGGAGTGAGAAAGATTGATTTCTTCTTATTCAGATTATCTAATCTTTTTACCTAATCCCCAACTTTTGCACTTGATCCATTACAAACTTCCTGAAATCAAAAAAGCCTTTCCATTACGAAAGGCTTTCTTAAATCTAGCGGTCTGGACGGGACTCGAACCCGCGACCCCATGCGTGACAGGCATGTATTCTAACCAACTGAACTACCAAACCTGCTTTATTTTTAATCAAAAAAGCTATCCACAAAAGTGGAAAGCTTTTCATTGGTCTAACTACTAAACCCGCTACGAGTTACAAATTCGCAGCAAACAACACAACTAGCTTTAGATACCTTATTGGGGCAAAAAAGCCTTCCAGTTATGAAAGGCTTTCCCCAATATTAGCGGTCTGGACGGGACTCGAACCCGCGACCCCATGCGTGACAGGCATGTATTCTAACCAACTGAACTACCAAACCTGCTGCTTTATTGCGGTGGCAAAGATACAATAGATTTCCGTTTACGCAAGCGTTTTTTGAAAAAATATTTGATAAAAATTCGCCGTATCACCCAAAGTTTTGTTTTTCAACTAAGTATGTCATTAAAAATTTTTCGAAACTTTCATCTACACCTACCGGAATGTACTTTATTCGGTTTTGCGCGCAGGTTAACGCTAGCTTCTTGAAGTAACTTTCTACCTGTTTTTCGTATTCTTCTTTTACATTATCTGCAAAAACTGCTACTTCTTCACCCGATTCTACATCAATAAACTTTCTTGGCGCATTGTCAAAGTCAAAATTCAGCTCCGTTTTGTTATCCACAACATGAAATAAAACCACTTTATGCTTGTTGTGTTTCAAATGTTGCAGCGCATTAAACAGCGCTTCTTCTCCCGATGCGTCAGAACCAGACTGAAACATATCCGTAAATAGTATAATCATCGAACGACGATGGATTTTCTCGGCTATTTGGTGTAAGAATGTAATCGTATCAGTACTTTTTTTTGCCGCAGGTTTTTCGAGCAGCCCTTCGAGTGCGTTCAAAATCATTCTGTGATGGCGATCGCTGCCTTTATCAGGCGCGTAATACTCATATTTGTCCGAAAACACACTTAGTCCCACAGCATCGCGTTGTTTCTTTAAAAGATTCATTAAAACTGCCGAAGCCAAAACCGAGAAGCCAATTTTGTTTTCATAGAATTGCTGACCAACTTTTAATGTAGGATAATGCATTGAAGAGGAATTATCGATGATGATGTGGCAACGTAAATTAGTCTCTTCCTCAAATCGCTTAGTATACAAACGATCCGTTTTGGCAAACAACTTCCAATCGATGTGTTTGGTGCTTTCGCCCACATTATAGACTTTATGTTCCGAAAATTCAGCCGAAAATCCATGAAACGGACTTTTATGCATGCCCGAAATAAAGCCCTCCACAACCTGATTGGCCAGCAATTCAAGATGCTGAAAACTGGAAATTTTCTCTATTTGCGATTCGATCTTCATATCCCAAATATATTAAAAGATTGAACGATTTAAAAATTTTAAAAATAAAACTAAATCGGGAAGTTGAAATAAATTCAGCGCACAAAAAAAAGGCCTGACTTTCGTCAAACCTTTTATCTGAATCCGTACAGATTCTATGTAAATCATAATCTACCGATTACAACAAAGCGTCTAAACTATCTGCGTAGGTTTGTTTCGGAGCAACTCCTACTTGTTTTCCTACTACTTCTCCGTTATGAAAAACCAACACTGTTGGAATATTTCTCACTCCGTATTTTGCAGCAAATTCTTGGTTTGCGTCAACATCAACTTTTCCTACGACTACTTTTCCCTCGTATTCCGCACTCAATTCGTCAATGATTGGTCCAACCATTCTACAAGGCCCACACCATGCTGCCCAAAAATCTACCATTACCGGTTTGTCTGATTTCAAAACTACTTCATCAAAAGTAGCGTCTGTTATTGCTAATGCCATATTTTTTTATTTAAACGTTTAAAGTTTCAATCCTGAGTACAAATTTAGAAATTAAAAACCAATCAAATGCTATTCATAAATTAGTTTTGATTATAAGTGTATTGTCAATTGTTATTTTTAGTAAATGTTAGGAGCTATTTCCTGCTATTCGTTTCAATCTTTTTCAACGTTGTCAGGGTTCAAAACCCTGACAACGTTTAGAAAAAGGATTTCCACTGCTATCAGGGCTAGGGCATTGTGCTCTAATTCAACTTTACGTATTTAAGAACCTTTGTCAAAGTTTTAAACTTTGACAAAGGCGAAAGATTAAAAAGCAATTAAAATTCAAAATTATTTAACTTATCATGACAAAAAATAAAATTATCTAAATCATCAAATAATTCAATAATTTCACTTCTCATAATATTAGTATCCGCTTTAGAAACGATAGCAGTATAAGATGAAAATTTACAGGTTTTGAAATCCATTTTTAGCTCTATTGGATTTTGATGAATATAAATCATCACGTTTCGCAGATACTCTTCTGTTTCAATTTTTTTACGCTTAAACGGCGACTCTAATAATGCTCCGTGACGGTTATTCACTTTATTTTAAGACTGACTGTAGGAGCTTATAAATTTACTTAATTGTTTACTTGCAATTGAACTAAAAGAATGAAGTCCTTGATTTTGCAAAGTTGCGTCAAAGTTCAAAACTTTGGCAAAACTTTTAATCGTACTTTCAGGTTTTATTTTTAAAATGAAATGAAAATGATTTGGCATCAAACAATACCCGTAGACATCATAAACACCTAAAACATATTTTGAAAATTGTTTTAGAAAAAAAATATAATTTTCTTGATTTTCAAAAATTTTATTGCTGTTAATTCCACGATTATAAATGTAATAAAAGCAATCGGGCTCTAAATTTCGAACTCTAATATCCATTTTTTTAATTTTATGGCTTTTAAAAAAGTTTGTGAAAGTTTGAAACTTTTTAACAAATACCTTTTAACGCCTTTGTCAAAGTTCCAAACTTTGACAAAGGTAAAAATTAGCTAAATCTTAATTCAACTTAAAGTTAATCTGCATTTTCTCCAGCTCCACCAGCAATTCATTTGAGATTTTGATTTTCAATTTTCTGCTCGGCATTGTTATTTTAGTTACAACCTTAATTTCTTCTACTTCTTCTAATTTTGCTACAGCATTTGTCTCCGGAATTTCGAGAGCTTCCACTTCAGAATCTTCATTATCATCTACAAAAACTTCTTCATCATTTTCTATTTCAACAGGAGCTACGGTGACCAATCGTTTTGTTTTCTGCAGTTCCATAATTTCAAAAGAAACCGTATTATCTCCTTTATTTTCTTGAAAAAGATGACTTAATTTATGAATAAAGTCCATTTCTAAATCTGATATATTCAGAAGCAAGATTAATTTCTTAGCAAAAATGTCCAACACATCCTGTAATTGTTTGGCCTCTGTAAACTGCATTCTGGGTTCGGATTTTTTTCCAGTTTCTCTATTAACCCATCCGTCTTTAATCAGGATTTTAAAAAAAACAAAATTATTAGGAAGCAAGTATCGATGAAAATTCAGGTACTCTTCATTAAATATTTTAAATTCAAAACTTTCGTCAAAACCTTCTAAGTTAAAAATCGCCCATTCCTTACCATTTTTGGCTATCCGTCTTTGCACATTAGAAACAATACCTCCAAAAGCAAGGGTTTTACCCACGTAAAGCTCCATGTTTTTAAGCATCTCCAATTTCGAATTACAGAAATACTTCATTTCAAATTTAAAATCGTCTAAAGGATGTCCCGAAATATAAATCCCAACAACTTCTTTCTCTTTGGCGAGTTTTTCCATCGTACTCCAATCCTCGCAAGGTGGCACAACAGGTTCTGCGATTTGCACTTCGCTGGTATCGCCAAACAAACTTACTTGCGACGAATTTTCATTTTCTTGAAACTTCGATCCATACCGAATCGCTTTCTCATAAAAGGTAATTCCATCGCCATCATCATGAAAATATTGCGCTCGTGTTGTTCCTAAAAACGAATCAAAACCTCCAGCCAAAACCAGATTCTCCAATGCTTTTTTATTCGCGGCACGCAAATCAATACGTTTGGTCAAATCAAAAATCGATTTATATCTTCCATCTTTTCTATTCTCAACAATCGTAGCCACAGCTCCAGATCCCACACCTTTTACGGCGCCCATTCCAAAACGCACCGCATAATCATCATTTACGGTAAATTTATAAAACGACTCATTCACATCGGGTCCTAGAACCTGTAATCCCATACGCTTGCATTCCTCCATAAAGAACGAAACCTGCTTGATGTCACTCATATTATTAGACAAAACTGCCGCCATATATTCGGCAGGATAATTGGCTTTCAAAAATGCCGTTTGGTATGCAATCCAAGCATAACAAGTCGAGTGCGATTTATTAAACGCATATTCTGCAAATGCTTCCCAGTCTTTCCAAATTTTCTCCAATTTATCTTCGGCGTGGCCTTTGGCGGCAGCCTGACTGATAAATTTAGGTTTCATTTTATCCAAAACGTCTTTTTGCTTTTTCCCCATCGCTTTACGCAAAACGTCGGCATCACCCTTGGAGAAATCCGCCAGTTTTTGAGACAAAAGCATTACTTGTTCTTGGTAAACAGTAATTCCGTACGTATCTTTTAGCAATTCTTCGCAGGCATCCAGGTCATAAATAATTTCCTCTTCGCCATTTTTTCGCTTGACGAAACTCGGGATATAAGCAATCGGTCCCGGACGATACAACGCATTCATCGCTATCAAATCGGGGAAAACCGTCGGCTTCAATTCCTTCATGTATTTCTGCATTCCCGGACTCTCATACTGGAAAATCCCTACCGTTTCTCCACGTTGAAAAAGTTCATAGGTTTTTAAATCATCGATTGGAAATTCATCGGGATTGAGGTCGATTCCAGTTCTGTATTTTACTAATTTGACCGTGTCTTTTATCAGCGTCAGGGTTTTCAAACCCAAAAAGTCCATCTTCAACAAACCGGCACTTTCTACTACCGAATTATCAAATTGCGTCACATACAAATCGGAATCTTTGGCGGTAGCCACAGGAACAAAATTCGTGATATCGCTTGGCGTGATAATCACTCCACAAGCATGAATTCCTGTATTTCTAAGATTTCCTTCTAAAACTTTGGCCTGCTGAATGGTTTCCCCTCCCAAATCACTTTCATTAGCAAGACCTATTAATTCTTTTATTTTATCGTATTCTTCCGGACGAACCGCTTTCTTAATTACATCTTCTTTCTCACTCAAAAAACGTGCTAAATTCCACTTAGACGGCATCATGCCTGGAATCAATTTGGCGATTTTATCGGCTTCGAATAAAGGCAAATCCAACACACGAGCGGTATCTCGAATGGCTGATTTTGTTGCCATTTTACCATACGTGATAATTTGCGCCACTTGTTTCGAACCATATTTTCGGATCACATAATCCATTACGCTGCTGCGTCCTTCGTCATCAAAATCGATATCAATATCGGGAAGTGACACCCGATCGGGATTCAGGAAACGCTCAAAAAGCAGGTTGTACTTTAACGGGTCAATGTTGGTAATCTTCAAACAATACGCCACCACCGATCCCGCCGCAGAACCCCGACCAGGCCCAACAGAAACGCCCATACTTCTCGCCTCGGCAATTAAATCCTGTACAATCAGGAAATATCCCGGATAACCAGAATTCGATATCGTCAATAATTCAAAATCCAGTCGTTCCTGAATTTCTTCGGTGATTTCAGGATATCTTCGATTGGCTCCTTCAAAAGTCAAATGCCTTAAATACGCATTTTCACCTCGTACTCCGCCATCAATTGCATCTTCTGGATTATTAAATTCAACCGGAATTTCAAATTTTGGCAATAAAACTTCCCGAGCCAAATCGAAAATTTCAATTTTATCCACAATCTCCGAAATATTCGAAATCGCTTCCGGCAAATTATTGAAGAGCTGTTTCATTTCGTCTCCCGACTTGAAATAATATTCCTGATTGGGCAATCCATACCGATACCCGCGACCTCGACCTATTGGCGTAGTTTGTTTTTCACCGTCACGCACACAAAGCAAAATATCGTGTGCATTTGAATTTTCTTTATTTATATAAAAAGTATTGTTAGTCGCTATAATTTTGACCTCATGCTTTCTCGCCAATGAAATCAGTGACTCATTTACTCGATTCTCATCTTCCTGATTGTGACGCATCACCTCAATATAAAAATCTTCTTTGAACTCGTTTTTCCACCAAATCAACGCTTCTTCGGCTTGGTTTTCACCAATATTCAAAATCTTATTTGGGATTTCGCCATAGAGATTTCCAGACAAAACAATAATATCTTCTTTGAATTCCTGAATGACTTTCCTGTCGATTCTTGGCACATAATAAAATCCTTCCGTATACGCAATGGAAGACATTTTAGCCAAATTATGATAGCCTTTTTTGGTCTTCGCCAAAAGCACTATTTGATAGCCATTATCTTTTACTTTTTTGTTTTTATGATCTTCACAAACAAAAAATTCGCAACCTACAATCGGTTTCATCGTAACTTCGGTAGGTTCTTCACCATTTGCGACAGCTGCTTTATTCTTGCTTTCAGCTGCTTTATTGTGGTATAAAATGTCTCGAACAAAATGAAAAGCACCCATCAAATTCGCATGATCCGTCATGGCAACCGCAGGCATTTTTTGTTGCGCTGCCGCTTTTACCAATGCCGCAATACTAATGGTCGATTGCAACACCGAAAACTGGGTATGATTGTGCAAATGCACGAAAGGCGTATCAATAAGCACCTTTTTATTCTCAGAAAGTGCTGCTCTGGAAACTGCCGGAGGCTGTTTTTCTCCAAATTGCTGGCGAATTTTATCGGACGCTTCTTTGAGATTAATATGTTTTAACCCAATTAGCTGAATCTCATAAGGATTCTTATTTTGGAAATCTTTAAAATAGCCAATTTCAACATCGAGTTCCTCTTTAGTGAAAACATCACGACGAATTAATTCTAAGAAACAACGCGTAGTTGCCTCCACATCAGCAGTGGCGTTGTGTGCCTCACCAAAAGGTTTATTAAAAAGATACGAGTGTAATTCGGTTAAAGTTGGCAATTTGAATTTACCGCCTCGACCACCCGGCAATCGCAATAAGGAAGCGGTAACTTCAGTGCAGGTATCCAAAATAGGCATCGAACTCATCTGGCTTTCAACGCCCATTCTAAAGAATTCACAACCCATAATATTGATATCAAAACCTAAATTTTGACCCACAATAAATTTGGCTTTGCCTAAAGCGATATTGAATTTTTCTAAAACTTCTGCCAACGAAATTCCATCAGCTTCCGCCAATTCTGTAGAAATGCCGTGAATTCGTTCCGCATCATACGGAATATTAAAACCCTCAGGCTTCACCAAATAATCTTGATGCTCGATGAGTTTTCCCATATCGTCGTGCAACTGCCAAGCGATTTGAATACAACGCGGCCAGTTATCCGTATCTGAAATGGGAGCGCCCCAACGCTTTGGTAATCCTGTAGTTTCGGTATCGAATATTAAGTACATATCTGGAATTGAAGTGTTTGTAATTCTTTAAAATCACAAAAAATGAATTTCAAATTTAGGATTTTTTTAGCTAGAATAACACCTAAATCCGAACAAAAAAATTCAAAATAATCGCTAAGAATCACCCTACGAATTACTCCGTCTTTTAGCACAAAATCACCCAAAAATGCCCCATAAAAAAGAAAAATAAACACGTAATGTCTTTTTTGGATGTCGTAGTATTTTGCCAAAACAAATTGAAATAAAAGCCCAAAAAAATTACTGCATTACTTATGTAAAATGCCAAAAAAAGGCATTCTATAAAAAATAAAACACGAGGTTACTTTTGTTAATTATTACTATTTTAATTCGTTTTGTTGTATTTTTTGAATCAAAAAACCCTCATTTACACCAAAATAGCGATAATTTTGTAAATTATCAAACTGGACCTATTTAAAATAAAAATAGCTTTAAAAAAAAAATTAATATCAAAATAAAAAGACGGCATTCAAACTACAAACCTATAACAGAAGAGGCAAGGTGTTGTAAAAACAGTTTGGGTATCGTATATAATGAAATATTAAAATTGACAACCTTATTTCTTTTTTTAAATTTGTTCCCATTGTTACAACTTTATGCAAATAATTGGGTTGTAAAAGAAGAAATACACTTAAAAAAATATTTAAAATGAGTACTACATTATTTGACAAAGTATGGGATTCGCATGTTGTGCGTAAAATTGAAGATGGACCAGATGTGTTTTTTATTGACCGTCATTTCATCCATGAAGTTACTAGTCCTGTAGCTTTTTTAGGTTTAAAAGAAAGAGGTATTACGGTTTTATACCCAGAACGCACTTTTGCAACTGCCGATCACAATACACCTACAATAAACCAACACTTACCTGTTGAAGATGCCTTATCTGCCAATCAATTAAAAGCATTGGAAGACAACGCTGCAGAATATGGTATTTCTCACTGGGGATTAGGTCACCAAAAAAATGGAATCGTACACGTAGTAGGTCCTGAAAACGGAATTACTTTACCTGGTGCAACTATTGTTTGTGGAGATTCACACACTTCAACACATGGTGCTTTTGGTGCTATTGCTTTTGGCATCGGAACTTCTGAGGTAGAAATGGTCATGGCTACTCAATGTATCATGCAACCGAAACCAAAGAAAATGCGTATCAACGTAAATGGTGAATTGAGCAAAGGTGTGGGACCAAAAGACGTTGCACTTTATATTATTTCTCAATTAACTACTTCTGGAGGTACAGGATATTTCGCAGAATATGCAGGAGATGTTTTTGAAAACATGTCTATGGAAGGTCGTATGACTGTTTGTAACTTAAGTATCGAAATGGGTGCTCGTGGTGGTATGATTGCTCCGGATCAAAAAACATTTGATTTCTTAGAAGGAAGATTATACGCTCCAAAAGGCGAAGCTTGGACAAAAGCAGTTGAATATTGGAAAACGTTAAAAACTGATGCTGATGCTATTTTTGATGCAGAATTAAACATCAATGCTGCAGATATTGAACCAATGATTACGTATGGTACGAATCCTGGAATGGGAATTGGTATATCAAAAAATATTCCTAGTGCCAATCAAGTTGAAGGTGGTGCAGAAACATATAAAAAATCCTTGGCCTACATGGGCTTTGAAGAAAATGACGTAATGATTGGCAAACCAATTGATTTTGTTTTCTTGGGAAGTTGTACCAATGGTAGAATTGAAGATTTTAGAGCTTTTACAGAAATTGTAAAAGGAAGAAAAAAAGCAGATAATGTTACGGCTTGGTTAGTTCCAGGTTCTCACGTAGTGGAAGCTCAGATTAAAGAAGAAGGGCTGTTGGACATTCTTACTGAAGCAGGTTTTGTATTGCGTCAGCCAGGTTGTTCAGCTTGTTTAGCGATGAATGATGACAAAGTACCTGCAGGAAAATATGCAGTAAGTACTTCAAACAGAAACTTCGAAGGTCGTCAAGGTCCAGGTTCAAGAACATTATTGGCAAGTCCAATTATGGCTGCTGCTGCTGCAGTTACTGGAAAACTAACAGACCCTAGAGATTTGTTTTAAAGATTGCTGAATGTAGATTAACGATTTTTGATTTCAGATTTCGCTAGTCCATAAATCACATTTTTTTACAACACACAGTTTACACTATACAATTTAGATTACACAAAATAATATTAACGTTTACGATTCCATTTTGCCTCGCGGTAACTCTAAAATCAGCAATCGTTAATTAAAAATCATAAATCACAATGGCATACGATAAATTTAATATCCTTACGAGTAGTGCAGTACCACTACCAATAGAAAATGTGGATACCGATCAAATTATCCCAGCACGTTTCTTGAAAGCTACCAAACGGGAAGCTTTTGGAGACAACCTTTTCAGAGACTGGAGATACAACGGAGATGATACTCCAAAAGCAGATTTCGTATTGAATGATGCCACTTATAGTGGAAAAATATTAGTAGGAGGAAAAAACTTTGGTTCGGGTTCTTCAAGAGAACACGCAGCTTGGGCAGTTTACGATTACGGATTCCGTGCCGTTGTTTCCAGTTTCTTTGCAGACATCTTCAAAGGGAATTGCTTAAACATTGGTGTTTTGCCCGTACAAGTTAGTCCAGAATTTGCTGAAACAATCTTCAATGCTATTGAAGCTGATCCAAAAACAGAATTGGAAATCAATCTCCCGGAACAAACCATTACTTTAAAAGCAACTGGTCAAAAAGAATCTTTTGATATCTCTGGATACAAAAAAGACAATATGGTTAACGGTTTTGATGATATTGATTATTTACAAAACATCAAAGAAGAAATTGTTGGGTTTGCCAATAAACTTCCTTACTAGAAAATAAATCACATTTAGTTAAGAGACCCGACAGATTTTAAAAAACCTGTCGGGTCTATAAATAAAAATTAGATATGATTTTAGAAGTTGCCATTCTTTATGTAAAAAAAGGAGAAGAATTACTGTTTGAGAAAGATTTTGAAATTGCAGGTCGATATATAAGTTCAATAAACGGATATATTGGACATAGTTTAAGGAAATGCGTCGAACAGGAAAACAAATACATCCTACTTGTTGATTGGGAAAAAATCGAAGATCATGCAATTGGTTTTAGAGAATCTGAGCAGTATTTAGAATGGAAAAAATTATTGCACCATTATTATGATCCTTTCCCGGTTGTGGAGCATTTTGAAACGATATTAGAAAATAAAAAATAATAATTTCTAAGTAGCACAATTTATTTATACTATGGCAATAAACAAACACATTCAAAGAGACCTTCAACAAACCTCAAAAATATTTGACAATAGAAGTCTGGCTAATGACTACAGACATCTGACCCAAATATTGAAATCAGGAATGAACGTTTTGGATGTTGGTTGTGGAACTGGTTCTATCTCGAAAGATATCGCCAAAATTGTTGGAGAAAACGGAAAAGTAACCGGAATTGACAATGCTGAAAACTTTATTTTAAGTGGACAAGAATCGTATAAAAAGTGTACCAATTTACAACTAATTCATATTGATTTATTCGAATATAATTCAGAAGAAAAATATGATTTAATTGTATCAGCAAGAACGTTGCAATGGTTAAGTAATCCAAAAGAAGCTTTGATTAAAATGAAATCAATGTTGAAACCTGATGGTCAAATTTCAATTCTTGATTACAATCATACGAATCTGAATTGGAATCCGTTGCCACCAGAAAGTATGCAAGAGTTTTACAAAACCTTTTTGAAATGGAGACAAGATGCTGGAATGAATAATGAAATTGCAGAAGATTTACCTAATTTATTAGAAGAAGTAGGATTTTATTCTATTGAAAAAATAAATTCAGACGAACATTATAATCAAGAAATACCTGATTATAAATCTAAAATGGGAATTTGGTCAAAAGTAGCGAGTTCAAAACAAATGGTTGAGGAAGGTTATTTAAATAACGAATTGCGATTAAAAGCAATTGAAGAGTACGATAATTGGATTGGAACTTTAGCAATTTCCATGACAATGAAATTAAATGAAGTACGAGGGAATATATAATCACATTCCTTCTCATACATACATTTACAAATAGTGAAAATAAAACATTTCCAATACCTGAATTAGTATTTGCAATTTGTTTTTTAATAATACCAACAGTTTAAACTGTTACAACTTATTTTAATCGATATGATAAAAAGAAAAATTGAAATAATGGATACGACGCTCCGTGATGGTGAACAAACCTCGGGAGTATCATTTTCTGCTGCAGAAAAACTAACCATTGCACAATTGTTACTGGAAGAATTAAATATTGATAGAATTGAAATTGCTTCGGCACGCGTAAGCGAAGGCGAATTTCAAGGGGTAAAAGGCATAATGACTTGGGCAAATGAGAAAGAGTATTCTAACCGAATCGAAGTTTTAACATTTGTTGACGGTGGACTTTCAATAGACTGGATGAAAAAAACTGGAGCTAAAGTCCAGAATTTATTAACCAAAGGATCCCTCAACCATTTAACGCATCAATTAAAGAAAACACCCGAGCAACATTTTACCGAAATTGCTCAAGCCATTGCATTAGCTCAAGAAAATAATATTGAAACCAATGTCTATCTTGAAGATTGGAGTAACGGAATGCGTAATTCACCTGAATATGTATTTCAATATTTAGACTTTTTGACGAAACAACCTATCAAAAGAGTATTACTGCCAGACACTTTAGGCGTATTAATCCCTTCTGAAACTTTTGAATTCATTTCAAAAATTATAGCGCGATACCCAAATACTCATTTTGATTTTCATGCACACAACGACTACGATTTAAGTATCGCTAATGTCATGGAAGCTGTAAAAGCCGGTATTCAAGGACTTCATGTAACGGTAAACGGAATGGGAGAACGTGCCGGAAACGCACCACTTGAAAGCACCGTTGCAGTAATCAACGACTTTTTACCAGAAATAAAAATCAATGTAAAAGAATCTTCATTGTATTCTGTGAGTAAATTGGTAGAAACTTTCACAGGATATAGAATTCCTGCCAACAAACCTATTGTTGGAGACAATGTGTTTACCCAAACAGCAGGTATCCATGCCGATGGAGACAACAAAAATAATTTATATTTTAATGACTTGCTTCCGGAACGCTTTGGAAGAAAAAGAAAATATGCATTAGGAAAAACCTCTGGCAAAGCCAATATTGAAAAAAACCTTCAGGAATTAGGGTTAAAATTAAATCCCGAAGATCTAAAATTAGTTACCCAACGCATCATTGAATTGGGCGACAAAAAAGAAACCGTTACCAAAGAAGACTTACCGTATATTATTTCTGACGTTTTAGACAGCCAGACTTATGAAGAGAAAATTGTAGTGGAATCCTATGTACTGGTTCATGCCAAAGGAATGCGACCTTCTACTACACTCTGTTTAAAAATAGATGGTGAAGTAATCGAAGAGCATGCTCAAGGTGATGGACAATTTGATGCTTTTATGAATGCTTTAGCAAAAATTTATAAAAGTAAAAAAATGGAATTGCCAAAATTAATTGACTATGCTGTGCGAATTCCGCCAGGAAGTAGCTCTGATGCACTATGCGAAACCATAATTACATGGACTAATCATGGAAAAGAATTTAAAACAAGAGGATTAGATTCAGACCAAACAGTTGCCGCAATCATTGCTACACAAAAGATGCTGAATGTGGTTACAGCCCAATAACAAATAAAAAAAATACTAATATAAAACTTACCTAATGAAATTTAACATAGCTCTTTTAGCCGGAGACGGAATTGGACCAGAAGTAATCAATGAAGCAGTAAAAGTTTCTGATGCTATTGCAAAAAAATTTAACCACGAAATCAATTGGACTCCAGCTCTTACAGGAGCTTGTGCCATTGATGCCGTTGGAGTTCCTTATCCTGATGAAACGCATGAAATTTGTATGGCTGCCGATGCAGTTCTATTCGGAGCCATTGGCCACCCAAAATACGATAATGACCCAAGTGCTCCTGTTAGACCAGAACAAGGTTTATTGTTAATGCGCAAAAAATTAGGTTTGTTTGCTAATGTCCGTCCTACATTTACTTTCCCATCTTTGATTGATAACTCTCCTTTAAAAAGAGAACGCATCGAAGGAACTGACTTAATTTTCCTTAGAGAACTTACTGGAGGAATTTATTTTGGTGAAAAAGGAAGAAAAGATGATGGCGAAACTGCTTTTGATACTTGTACATACACCAGAGCTGAAGTAAAACGTTTAGCAAAAAAAGGTTTTGAACTTGCCATGACACGTTCAAAAAAATTATGTTGTGTTGATAAAGCAAACGTATTGGAAACTTCTCGTTTATGGAGAGAAACAGTACAAGCTATGGAAAAAGAATATCCTGAAGTAACTGTAAGTTATGAATTTGTGGATGCTGTAGCGATGCGTTTAGTTCAATGGCCAAACTCTTATGACGTATTGATTACTGAAAACTTATTTGGAGATATATTAACGGATGAAGCTTCTGTAATTTCAGGTTCTATGGGATTAATGCCATCAGCATCAGTAGGAGAACATACTTCATTGTACGAACCTATTCATGGTTCTTATCCACAAGCGACAGGATTGAATATTGCCAATCCATTAGCGACAGTATTATCTGCAGCAATGATGTTTGAAGATGCATTTGGATTAAAAGAAGAAGCAGAAGCGATTAGAGCAGTAGTGAACAAGTCATTGGAGCAAGGAATTGTAACAGAAGATTTAGCTAGAAAAGAGGCAAAAGCGTATAAAACTAGTGAAGTTGGTGACTGGTTAGTTGCAAATTTGTAAAAACAATTAATTCTGTAGAGATGCACAGCAAAGTGCATCTCTACAGAATTATATACCAAACAAAAAAGGTGTCAATAAATTGACACCTTTTTTTATATTGTAGAAAAAAATATTAATATCCTCCTCTGTTTCCACCACCACGGTTATCTCCACCACGGCTGTTTCCACCACCATAACCACCGCGTGAATCTCCACCACGACTGTTATTGTTAAAACTTCTTCTTTCACCTTCTGGTTTTGGCTCAGATTTGTTTACTACAATTGCACGTCCCTGAACAGTAGCTCCGTTCAATTCATCAATTGCTTTTTGAGCTTCGTCATCATTTGTCATTTCAACAAAACCGAATCCTTTACTTCTACCAGTAAATTTATCAGTGATGATTTTAACTGAATCAACTGCTCCGTAAGCCTCGAAAGACTCTCTTAAATCTGCTTCCTCAATACTGAATGGAAGACTTCCAACAAAAATATTCATATGTACTTATTTAAATAATAGAACAAATGTACTCTTATTTTATTCTAATCTACTATATATTAGCTTATTTATGATTTTTATTTTAATCCCAGAAAGAATAACGCTATCATAAAGCACCTAAGTAAAGTCTCTTAAGAACACAACATACCCTAGTTTATTGAACAGGGGAACTTACAGGAACTTTATAAAAAACGCCTTGTTGGAAATTTACTGAGGGGCCCGCTAAAGGATTATTGTAGGTGTTTTCTGCGTTAAATTTAAAAATACCCGTAACCGTTTTATTTATAGCATCATATTCAGTTATTACAATTTGACCATCTCCAATACCAAATCCAGTAGAAAAAGTAATCAAACTACCCGTAGCATCCGTAATAGTATACGTCACTTTTTTTGATTCACTGGTTCCTAAAAAATAGGTTTGAGCTTTTGTAGCAGTAGTTTTCAAAGACAAAGTCTCATTACTGGTGTAGGCTTGAATAAGCAAAGATCCATCTGCAGCGATAGTTGCTTTAGATTCTACTGCCCTCCAAAACACATTGTCCTTTAGACCTTGCAGTGAAGGATTATTAAACCGAACATCTTCCTGACAAGAAATTAAAGAAAAAAGCACGACAATAAGTAGAAAATATTTTTTCATAAATGCATCTTTTAAACAAACAAAAGTATGATAATATAGCTAAAAAAAATAAAGTAGACACAAAAAATACCGATCAAATCCTCTCTAATACATTACCATTCATTAAAATACTATTCGAATTAGCATTTATAAATAAAAAATGTATCTTTGCACCCTTAATTAATCGAGGTCGAGTACCTCAAAATTTAATCACAGGATTATGTCAGTAAAAATTAGATTACAAAGACACGGTAAAAAAGGAAAACCTTTTTACTGGGTTGTAGCAGCAGATGCTCGCTCAAAAAGAGATGGTAAATACTTAGAAAAAATCGGTACTTACAATCCAAACACAAACCCAGCAACTATCGACTTGAACCTTGATAGCGCAGTAAAATGGTTGCACAATGGTGCTCAACCAACTGATACTGCTAAAGCAATTCTTTCTTACAAAGGAGCTTTATTGAAACATCACCTTGATGGTGGTATCCGTAAAGGAGCTTTAACTCAAGAACAAGCTGATGCAAAATTAACTACTTGGTTAGAAGCAAAATCTGGAAAAGTTGATGCTAAAAAAGAAGGTTTAACAAAAGCACAAGCTGATGTTAAAGCTAAAGCTTTCAAAGCAGAACAAGATGTTAATGCTAAACGTTTAGCTGCAGCTGCTCAAGCAGAAGCTGACGCTATCGCTGCTGCAACTCCAGCTGTTGAAGAAGAAGTTACTGAAGTTGAAGCTGAAGAAGCTCCTGCTGCAGAAGAAAATAACGAAACAACTGAAGCATAATTTTAGAAGGCGAACATGCGTAAAGAAGATTGTTTCTATTTAGGTAAAATCGCTAAAAAATTTAGTTTCAAAGGGGAAGTTCTTGCCTATTTAGATACGGACGAACCTGAGTTATACGAAAACCTGGAATCAGTGTTTGTTGAATGCAACAAACATTTGGTTCCATTTTTTATTGAAAATAGTTCACTACACAAAAACGACTTTCTTAGAATTCGTTTTGAAGATATGAACACCGAAGAAGATGCTGATGCTATCATAGGCAACGCCATTTATCTTCCCTTGAATATGTTGCCAAAACTTACCGGCAATAAATTTTACTTCCACGAAGTAATTGGTTTCGAAGTGGAAGACAAACGCTTAGGCGTTGTTGGAAAAATTCAATCCGTAAATGATACTAGCGCCCAACCTCTTTTTGAAGTTTTAAACGGTGATGTAGAAATCCTCATTCCTATGATTGATCATTTTCTTGTAAAAATTGATAGAGAAAATAAAAAAGTCATTATGGATTTACCTGAAGGATTAATCGAAATGTACCTTTAAAAAATTCAATCGGCTATTTGTTTATTCGGTTAATCGATAAAATCAAAGACTTCATTTTACTATACTATTTATTGAAATCCAGTAAATCCGCATTTACAAAAAATCCGAAATGCTTCGCCAGTTCGTTATCGCTCGGGTCAAAAATCTAAAATCATCATGTTTTCATTCAAGCAATTTACAATCCAACAAGATCGTTGTGCCATGAAAATTGGGACCGACGGTGTTTTACTTGGCGCTTGGACACCAATTGATAACAATCCATTTAGCATTTTAGATATTGGAGCCGGAACTGGAATTATCGCTTTAATGCTTGCCCAAAGAAGCAATGCAGAACAAATTGACGCTTTGGAAATAGACGAAGAAGCGTACGAACAATCCGTAGACAATTTTGAAAACTCCTCTTGGAGTGATCGTTTATTTTGTTTTCACGCCGGGTTGGATGAATTTGTGGAAGAGCCAGAAGATGAATATGATTTAATTGTTTCCAATCCTCCATTTTATACGGAAGATTACAAATCCGAGAACGAACAACGCGACTTAGCCCGTTTTACTGACGCGTTGCCTTTTGAAGATTTAATTGAAGCGGCCGCTTTGCTACTTTCTGAGAACGGTATTTTCTCTGTCATAATTCCTTTTAAAGAAGAAAATCTTTTTTTGGCTCTTGCCAAAGAATATGAATTACATCCTTTGAAAATCACCCGGGTAAAAGGAACACCAACTACCGAGATCAAGCGCAGTCTATTGGCTTTTAGCCGAAATGAAAATGCTATCCTTACTATTGATGAATTAATTATTGAAACTTCAAGACATCAATACACACCCGAATATATCGAATTGACAAAAGATTTTTACTTGAAAATGTAATTTGGAATTTTATCCAAATATGTCAACTCCCTTATTTAAAATAAATTTCGAACGGCAATTAGCAATTTTATTGTAAATTAGTAGTCATTGATTTTTTAATTAAAATCATGCTATAACAAACACCTTATTTGATTGTAAAATTTTGTTGTTTTCAATAAAATTAAAAAAATATAACATTTATTAATACTTTTGTTATATTTCTTTATGTAAATTTGTCGCATAAAAATTACCAAACCATGAAACCAGACTTATTTCAAGCTCCAGATTATTATAACCTAGACGATCTACTAACCGAAGAACACAAATTAGTCCGTGATTCTGCACGTGCTTGGGTAAAACGTGAAGTCTCTCCTATTATAGAAGAATATGCTCAAAAGGCTGAATTCCCAAAACAAATTATAAAAGGTTTGGGTGAAATTGGTGGTTTTGGCCCTTACATACCTGAAGAATATGGTGGCGCAGGTCTAGACCAAATTTCGTATGGTTTAATCATGCAAGAAATTGAACGTGGAGATTCTGGTGTTCGTTCTACTTCATCCGTACAATCTTCTTTAGTGATGTATCCTATTTGGAAATACGGAAACGAAGAACAACGTATGAAATACTTACCAAAACTGGCCACTGGTGAATTCATGGGCTGTTTTGGACTGACGGAACCTAATTATGGTTCTGACCCAGGAAGTATGATTACGAACTTTAAAGATATGGGAGATCATTACCTATTGAATGGTGCCAAAATGTGGATTTCGAATGCTCCTTTTGCAGATATTGCCATTGTTTGGGCAAAAAATGAAGAAGGAAGAATTCACGGTTTAATTGTGGAAAGAGGAATGGACGGTTTTACCACTCCGGAAACACATAACAAATGGTCCCTTCGTGCCTCTTCAACAGGAGAGTTGATTTTTGATAATGTTAAAGTACCAAAAGAAAATTTATTGCCAAATAAATCTGGATTAGGAGCACCACTTGGTTGTCTTGATTCAGCACGTTACGGAATTGCTTGGGGAGCCATTGGTGCCGCAATGGACTGTTATGATACGGCGTTGCGTTATGCCAAAGAAAGAATCCAGTTTGACAAACCTATTGCAGGAACTCAATTGCAGCAAAAGAAATTAGCTGAAATGATCACTGAAATCACCAAAGCACAACTATTGACTTGGAGATTAGGTGTTTTGAGAAATGAAGGCAGAGCAACAACAGCTCAAATCTCTATGGCCAAAAGAAATAATGTAGACATGGCGATTCACATTGCACGCGAAGCCAGACAAATGCTCGGCGGTATGGGAATTACCGGTGAATATTCCATTATGCGTCATATGATGAATCTGGAATCCGTAATTACGTATGAAGGAACGCATGATATTCACTTGCTAATCACAGGAATGGATATTACCGGAATTTCAGCTTTCAAATAGTATCAATTTACTATTAAAGTATTTATAAAATTGATGGCAAAAGCTTCTTGGAGACAAGAAGCTTTTTTATATTTACATAAAAAATACCACCAATGAATATTGAAACTATCAACAATAGCATTCAGCCACAAAAAGAACTATTATTACAACATTCCTTATACAAAAAAGTAAAAACCATTGAAGATTTGCAGTGTTTTGTTGAGAGTCACGTATATGCCGTTTGGGATTTTATGTCATTATTAAAAGCATTACAATCCAAATTAACCTGTACAACTACACCTTGGTTCGCCACAGAAAATCCAGAAACCAGATATCTCATTAACGAAATAGTTCTTGCTGAAGAATCAGATTTAACTATTGATGGTCGTCGTCAAAGTCATTACGAAATGTACATTGAGGCAATGAAAGACTGTGGAGCAAACACAGCAGGAATTGAACAATTTTTATTAGAAGTAAATTCGCTTAAAAATATATTTGTTGCTATCAAAAAAAGCAATTTACACCCTAATATCAAAGCATTTTTAGATTTTACTTTCAGAGTTATTGAAGAAGGAAAATCTCATGAAATAGCTGCTGCTTTTACTTTTGGAAGAGAAGATTTGATTCCAAGTATGTTTACCGCAATTTTAAAAAACTTTCAAGCTAATTTTCCTCAAAAAGATTTGAGCAAGCTAATTTATTATTTCGAACGACATATAGAATTAGATGCTGATGATCATGGACCTATGGCGATGAAAATGATAACAGAACTTTGTGGAACTGATGCACAAAAATGGTCAGATGTAGAAGAAATTTCGATATTAGCTTTAGAAAAACGCATCGGACTTTGGGATGCCATCGAAGAAACCATAATGATGAATGTGGAATTAGCTTAAACGCAAAACCAATACCATCAAATAAACGTAACTATTATTTAGAAATGACCTATTCCAAATTTCAAAATAATGAAAAACCAATTCAAAATAATAGTTGCGTTCTTTTTACTCCTTTTTATAGTGGGCTGCAGCAGTGAAAATCCAGTTCCTAGAACAACTTCTGAGCCAATAGTTTCAAATCCTACAACTAGCACTAATCCTGCAGTGATAACTGTCCCACAAACACAAAATCAAACCTTTAGTTATTTGGCCCTTGGGGACAGTTATACAATTGGGCAAAGTGTATGTGAACCCTGTAGATTTCCGGAACAACTCAAGAAAAGCCTGAGTAATTTAAATCCAAACAACAACTATCCTTTACAACTTATTGCGCAAACTGGCTGGACAACCACAAACTTAATTTCGGCAATTGATTTACAAAATCCAGCATCAGATTATGATTTGGTCACGTTATTAATTGGCGTAAATAACCAATATCAAAACAGATCTTTTTCGTTATACGAGAAAGAGTTTCCTGAATTAGTGACTAAAGCTATTGCTCTTGCAAAAGGGGATAAGGCTAATGTCATTGTAGTTTCTATTCCAGATTACGCCTATACTCCTTATGGACAAGGATCAGGAATTCAATCGAAAATTTCCATGGAAATTGATATGTATAATGCTTTTGCAAAAAAGTATTGCACCGACAACGCTATTGAATTTATAAACATTACTGATATCACCAGACAAGGTTTAACTAACACGAATCTTGTTGCTCAAGATGGATTGCATCCTTCGGAATTAGCGTATTCATTATTTGTAGAACGAATTTTACCAAAAGCAGCCACAGCAATGTCCCGTCCTGAAATAGCGATACACAAAAAAGATCGTTATGGAAGAAAACATAAATTATGTAAAACGCACCCAACGCGATTACAGTATGTCTTTAAAGCTTCAAATTGTTAGAG
>NZ_JBLNKT010000043.1:0-22956 GCF_048158525.1 Flavobacterium algoris | reverse complement strand
CTCTAACAATTTGAAGCTTTAAAGACATACTGTAATCGCGTTGGGTGCGTTTTACATAATTTATGTTTTCTTCCATAACGATCTTTTTTGTGTATCGCTATTTCAGGACGGGACAAGTTGGTAATAAAAAAAGCTGATAATTTTATTTACCAGCTTTTTCAACAATTAACCCTTTTGTTTTGCCACCTTGGCAATTCATTTTACATTACTCAGAAAGCAAAACAAAAATGTTGATTATTTTTTTGCTTTAGATGTTTCCGCTCCAATAGCAGCCGCTTTTTTCTCCGCTCTTGCTTTTCTGTGTTTTGAATGTTTTTCCATTCTCACTTCTTTGGCAGGACGTGTTTTTGTTGGAGTTGTTTTAGCATTTACCATAACACTTGTTCCTAACATAATTGCAACTAACATCAATACTTTTTTCATGTTTTCTAAAATTTAAATTATTCATTTGTTATTTATAGACCAAATGTATACCTACAATATGAAGAAAAAATGAAGATTTACCTGCGCAGAAAAGTTTAGCTTATTATTAAGTTTTAGAGTTTTAATTCAATTAAAAAGGCTTCACTTTTAATGAAAAAGTAAAGCCTTAAAATTATAAATAAGCATTGATCTTTATTTCATTGACAAGTTCAATGAATATACATCCAAATATATTTTTGTTCCTGTATTTATTCTTTTCACATGAACTTCTAATGATTCATTGGAATTTAAAGAAACTGTACCTGTAACTGGAAAAGATTGTACAAAACCACTATTAGTATCAATATAAGTCTCCGTTTCTGGCAAAGGCACTACGGTAGTTCCATTGGTAGAAATTTTTGCAATATAATAAACATAGGTTGCATTTGTTCCACCAGAAACTTCAGCAAATGAGATTGAGGCATTAACTTGGAAAGTTCTTGTTTTTTTACCTATATATGTTAATCTCCCACTAACATCCGATTTAACTCTATATAAATTAGAAACAGTTGTAGCGTTAGTAACTACTTTATAATCGGTATTTTGAGCAGTGGCCGTTGTTCTTGTTGAAGTAGTGTTATTACTGTCATATAAAAAACCTGTTGCAAATGCATCTCCTTCATTTGGGACTCCTGCGCATCTGACTGCCCATCTATTATCAAAATTATAGCCTATATAACTACCAACCGTGTACCCTTTTATATATAGGCCAGTTGTAAGTGTACCTGTAAAAACAGCTGATTCTATTACTGCATCACCTGTAATTGTTGGATTACTGGAAACATCAAGACCAACAACCGCACCGTATACTTCGCTAAACCCTCCTGTTTTTTCAACTAAACCAAAAGTTCCCTGAAATGTTTCATAGGTTCCAGAATTGTTTCCAAACCAAGCGGCATTACTAAGTAAAACTTTGCTGATATCTTTATAAATAATCCCAGTAGTATTTCCTAAATATTGTACAATACTTACAAAAGCTAATGCAAAATTTTCAATTTTACCTATATTAGAAGAACTTGCAATGATACAATCCCTTAAAACTAGACTTTGGGTTTGTGTTCCTGATGCGATTGATCCTGTTCCAATAACATTAAAAACATTACCGCTTGTTGCTGTCAACGTCAATATCTTAATAGAACCTCCGGTTGTACCTGTAAAAAGATCCCCAGATGCCTTAACTAATTTATCTTCTCCAGTATCCTCACCAACAATATAAGCATTATTCAATTCTATTGGTAAATCAACATTAATTGTACCATTAATTTCATACAAAGTATTGGTATCAAGAAGGTATTTAGTGTTACCTCCCGCAGTTTTTTCTGCAGCTAGAACCGTTGCTAAAACATCCGTAGATTTAATGCGCTTAAACTTTAATCGTCCATCTTTATCCCCATATATTTTATTCCATAATGAGGTTGAGGAATCATAATACTGAAGAGCCTTGATATCCGTATCATATACCATCAAACCATTCGCAGGACTAGCAATAGACGTCCTTTGCACAGTAGTCATCCTTGGCGCTAACATCCCTTGAGTAGTAGACGTTAAGTCTAAAACCGAACTTGCATCAGGAGTAACAGTTCCAATTCCCACTTGAGAAAATACATTTGTCGTTATTATCATGAAAAATAATAGACAGGCATGCAATACCTTTTTAGCAACGTAATTTTTTTTCATAATAAACGAATTACAAAGATTAAATATAAAGAACATCATTAGACGCTAACTCTATTTAGTAAAGTTACGAAATATATCGTTTAAATACTTATTTTATCGATAAAATGCTTATTATTTATAATTATATATTCATAATCTTACAAATTAAAAAATATTTACAAATAATTAATATTGATTACTATTTTCAATCAAATTTAGTCAGATCAGTTAAAACTTCAAATAAATTTTAGATTAAAAATCATTTAGCTACTATTTCATAATATTACTAAAACTCAAGAATATGATTTATAAGAAATATTTAAAACTCTCTATTCTTTATCTGACAAGTTTTGTACTTTTGAAAATTATACAAAATTACAATCATGTCACAACAAAAACGCCTGTTCCTTTTAGATGCTTATGCTTTAATCTTTCGTGGTTATTATGCTTTTATAAAAAATCCTCGAATCAATTCTAAAGGAATGGACACATCAGCCATTATGGGATTCATGAATTCATTGATGGATGTAATAAAAAGAGAAAAACCGGATCATTTAGCCGTTGCTTTTGATAATGGCGGCAGTCAATTAAGAAATGAAATATTTCCTGAATACAAAGCACATCGAGATGCAACTCCTGAAGCTATAAAAATTGCTATTCCATACATTCAGGATTTACTGAAAGCTATGCATATTCCTATCATAGAAGTCAAAGGTTATGAAGCTGACGATTTAATAGGAACCATTGCAAAACAAGCCGAAAAACAAAACTACAAAGTCTTTATGGTAACCCCAGATAAGGATTTTGCACAATTGGTTTCTGAAAATATATTTATGTACAAACCCGCTCGAATGGGTAACGGAATTGAAATTTGGGGAATTCCTGAAGTTTTGGCAAAATTCGAAATTGAAAGACCAGATCAAGTAATTGATTTTCTAGGAATGATGGGAGATGCCGCCGATAATATCCCAGGATTACCCGGTGTAGGAGAAGTTACTGCAAAGAAATTATTAAAGGAATTTGGAACTATGGAAAACCTTTTAGCAAATACTGACAAGCTAAAAGGAAAAATGAAGGAAAATATTGAAGCCAACAAAGAAAAAGGATTGTTATCTAAAACTTTAGCGACTATTTTATTGGACTGTCCAGTAGTTTTTGATGAAACCGATTATGAATTATCGACTCCAGATGTCGAGAAAACAGATGCTCTTTTCAACGAATTAGAATTTCGAAGAATGGCAGAACAGTTTGATACAATATTTAAAAAAGGTGGAACAACAATACCTAACAATCCAGTTGACGAAGCTAAATTATATAAAAAATCACAACCCAAGAATGAAGAACAATTTGATCTTTTTGGAAGTACTAATACAGATGAAACTTCTGAAGAAACGCGCCATCAATATTATAATTCACTAGAAAACACGGAACATTCTTATCAGATTATTCAAGGTGATTTAGGACTAAAATTATTATTACAAAATTTACAAAATCAATCTGCTGTCTGTTTTGACACTGAAACGACAGGCTTAGATGCCTTACATGCAGAATTGGTTGGAATATCTTTTTCTTATGAAAAGGGAAAAGGATTCTATGTTCCATTTCCAGAAAACCAAGAAGAAGCACAAACTTTAATCGAAAAATTCATTCCTTTTTTCGAAAATGAAAGTATTGATAAAATTGGGCAAAATTTAAAATACGATTTAAAAATTCTTTCTAATTACAATATTAAAGTTGAAGGAAAGTTATTCGACACCATGATTGCGCATTATCTGATTAATCCAGATATGCGTCATAATATGGATATTTTAGCAGAAACCTATTTGAAATATTCGCCAAAATCCATTGAAGCTTTAATTGGAAAAAAAGGGAAAAACCAAAAATCAATGCGCGACGTTGACTTCGAAGAAATTAAAGAATATGCCGTTGAGGATGCTGATATCACCTTACAACTCAAAGAAATATTCACTTCGGAATTAGACAAAACCGGCACCAAAAAACTTTTTGAGGAAATTGAAATTCCATTAGTAAAAGTCTTAGCTGATATGGAAAAAGAAGGGATTCGTGTGGATGTAGATTTCTTGAAATCACTATCAAAAACATTAGATGATGATATTAAAATATTTGAAGCAAACATTTATGAAACTGCAGGTGAAAAATTCAATTTGGCTTCTCCAAAACAATTGGGTGATATTTTATTCGACAAATTAAAAATTGGTGGAGTTAAACAAAAGAAAACCAAAACCGGTCAATATGCCACTGGTGAGGAAATCTTGAGTTATCTAGCAGCTGAAAACCCAATTGTAAAAGACATTCTTGATTGGCGACAATTGGTAAAACTGCAAAACACCTATGTCGAGGCCTTACCAAACCAAGTAGACAAAATTACGAATCGAATACATACCGATTATATGCAAACCGTAGCGGCAACTGGGCGTTTGAGTTCTAATAATCCTAACTTACAAAATATTCCGATTCGTACTGAACGTGGCCGACAAATCAGAAAAGCATTTGTTGCAAGAGATGAAAATTACACGATTGTTTCTGCCGATTATTCTCAAATAGAACTTCGTATTATTGCAGCATTGAGTGGCGAAGAAAACATGATTGCTGCCTTTCAAAATCATGAAGACATTCACAAATCTACCGCTTCAAAAGTATTCAATGTTCCATTAGAAGAAGTTACCCGTGAACAACGAAGCCATGCCAAAACGGTGAATTTTGGTATTATTTATGGTGTTTCGGCATTTGGATTGAGTAACCAAACATCTCTTTCCCGTTCTGAAAGCGCCGCTTTGATTGAAGCCTATTACAAAACATATCCTAGATTAAAATCATACATACAAGAACAAATTGAATATGCCCGAGAAAATGGATTTGTACAAACAATTCTTGGACGTCGCCGCTATTTGAAAGATATTAATTCGGCTAATGCTGTAGTTCGTGGTGCTGCCGAAAGAAATGCCGTGAATGCCCCGATACAAGGAAGCGCTGCTGATATTATCAAAATTGCGATGATTAACATCCATGAAAAACTAATATCCGAAAACTGGAAAAGTAAAATGTTATTGCAGGTTCATGATGAACTAGTTTTTGATGTTCATAATTCTGAACTCGAAAAAATCCAACCTATGATAAAATACGAGATGGAGCATGCGTTTAAACTCGATGTGCCTTTGGATGTCGATTTAGGAGCCGGGAAAGATTGGCTGGAAGCACATTAAGTTTCAATAAGAAAGAGTCAGATTAATTTAATCTGACTCTTTCTTATTTAGATACAAATAAATTAATCAACCAATAATATTTTTGTGGCATTTCCATAATCCGTTCTCACGACTACAGTATAAGATCCTATCGTTAAACCAGAAGTATTAATGACATTATCAAAGTTGGTAATTTTTTGTCGTCTAACCACTCTTCCTAAATTATCATAAACTTTAACTTCTCCCGAAGTAATTGCCACGGGAAGTTCTATTCTCATAAACCCTTTAGTTGGGTTTGGGTACATCTTGAAAGATTCCACAGTAAAATCCTGATTTCCTAGCATCAAATTAGTGGTAAGAGCTCCTCTATTTGTCGCACCATGATAAACTAAACTAAAACTTGCAGTACCAGATCTTGACCAAACTAACATTAATGCCCCAGCTGAATTACTAAAAGTATAATTCCCGGAAGAGACTAAAGCTCTTGTGGCAATTAATGTTCTAACCCCTGATGCAATTGTATTAGAAGTTATAGTCCAACTTTGTGTCGCATCTAATGCCGGTACATTCCCAATCCCTTGAAATGTGCGGTCTGTTAAGGCGCTTCCCGTAAATATGACAACATCCCCTCCATCAGTCATGGAATCAACTCCAAAACCCAACCCAAGATACCTGTCACTTGGTCCAACCATTGTTAAAGTAACTAATGTTAAAGACACATCAATTTTTACAGAATATGCTAATCCAGATGTAGTTGATAAATCAACTGTACCCGTAGTAAAAGTTTGTCCACACATGACCGAAATAATAAAAAAAGCAAATACAGTTAAAGTAAAGTTTTTCATAGCTATTTAGTTTTTAAGATTTCTATTAATTTATCATCATTAGCAAGTATGGCATAATCCGTAGCCGAATTACCTCTGTTATCTTTAAAATCAGGATTAGCTTTTTCTTTAATCAACAAACTCACAATATCATAGTTTTTAAACATTGTGGCATATATCAACGCAGTAGTTCCATTTGCATCAGCAATATTAGCATCTGCTTTTTTACTTAAGAGTAACTTAGCAATTTCAAAATTTCCTTTTACAACTGCCGCCATTAATGCCGTTCCCATATTACTGGTGCCATTTACATCACTTCCATTTTCAATTAGAAATCTTGCTACTTCATTATTACCTCGATAACAAGCTAAAATTAATGGGGAAAAACCATCTTGGTTTGTGGTATTAAATGCTTGTGGATTTGTTTTAAATAGTTCCTTCGCTTCATCTATGGTCCCATTTCTGCCAATATCAAAAACATTAAGCTTTGCTTGGGCGAAAGCAATATTTACAAAAAAGCATGAAATAAGTAAAATGTAAAATTTCATCATAACATAACCTGTTGATTATAAGCAATAAAGATATCTTTTTTTCAACAAAAAAGATACCTAAATAAAAAAATAATATAAAAAATAATCTACAAATTCCTAGTGGATTCTCTTTCTTTCAATTTTGTTTTAATAACAACCGTTTCATATGGCAGATTCTCTTCTTTTGATTCTAATCTATCGATAAGTAATTTGGCTGCAACTTCGCCTATCTCAATACCATGCTGACTAACCGTGGTTAAACTTGGCGATAATCTTCTGGAAGCAAGAATTCCATCTGCAAAACCTATAATAGAAATTTCTTCCGGTACTTTATATCCTTTTTTAATAGCAATACGCAATGCAGCCACTGAGTCATTTTCTTCCAAAGCAAAGATTCCATCAATCTTGTTATTATCAAAAATACTCTCGATTTTATCCTTTAAATCATCCTCTGAATCTGTACGAATAATTAAATTCTCATTCACAGGAATGTTATTATCCGCCAATGCTTTAAGATACCCGTCAGCTCTTAATTTACCAACACTTAAATTATCTACAGAAGAAAACAAAGCTATATTCTTGCACCCTAAATCTATTAAATGCTGAGTAGAATTTAAAGCCGAGTCAAAATCATCAACTACAACTTTATCACAATCTACTCCTTCAGCAATTCTATCAAACATAACTATAGGAGTACCATCATTAATAATTTCTTTGAAATGATTGTATTCATGAAGTTTTTGAGCTTCTTCTGAAACCGATAGAATAAACCCATCAATTGTCCCGTTACTCAACATTTCAAGGGTATGGGCTTCTTTTTCTAATGATTCATTAGAAATACACATTATCACATTGTATCCTTTTTCATCAGCAATTTTTTCAATTCCGCTAAATACTTTTGCAAAAAAAGAATTTAGAATATTAGGAATAATAACACCTATGGTTTTTGTTTTTCTATTTTTAAGGTTTAAACCAATAACGTTTGGTTTATAATTTTTAAGTTTTGCGTATTCCTTAATTTTAATTTTTGTCAATTCACTAATTTCAGGACTATCGTTAAGTGCTTTTGAAACTGTAGAAACAGAAACATTTAATTCTTTTGCAATTTGTTTTAAAGTTGCTTTAGCTTTCATAGATCGGAATTTATTGCTTTTTAATGATTATAAGAATCATTTAATTTGTTTTCTTGTATAAAAAAATAGTAATTATGTAATATAAACCTGCTTTTACAAAAGTGTAATATCCAAATTTTATTTGACAACAAATGTAATACAATTATTGAAAGACCTAATATAAGTATAATCCGAAAAACACATCTTAAATTTATTCCAAATATACATTTGATTATCAGCACAAAAACATATAAAAAATATTCTTTTAAGGTATTTGTATTTAAAATAATTAATTGTACTTTTGCAACCCCTTTATTGGGGATGGAATGTTTAATTAAAAATATATTATGGACGCATTAAGCTACAAGACACAATCAGCAAGCAAAGCCACCGTTACAAAAGAGTGGATTGTTGTAGATGCTGATGGTCACAACTTAGGTCGTCTTGCTTCAAAAGTCGCTATGATTTTGAGAGGTAAGTACAAGCCAAGTTACACACCACACGTGGACTGCGGGGATAACGTAATCGTTATCAACTCAGAAAGAATCAACCTTACAGGAAACAAGATGAAAGAAAAAACTTACATCCGTCACACTGGCTACCCTGGGGGACAAAGAACTTTAACTGCTGAAGTATTGCAAGCTAAGAATCCTGCATTACTAGTTGAAAAAGCAATAAAAGGGATGTTACCTAAAAATAAATTAGGTGCAGAACTTTTTAGAAATTTAAATGTTGTTGTAGGATCAGAGCACAAACAAGGCGCTCAAAAACCTAAAACAGTTAACCTTAACGACCTTAAGTAATGGGAGTAATTCACAAAATCGGTAGAAGAAAAACCGCTGTTGCACGTGTTTATGTTTCGGAAGGAACAGGAGTAATCGTTGTAAACAAAAAACCATTCGAAACTTATTTCCCAACAGCAACTTTACAGTACAAAGTATTACAACCTATGTCTATGACAGAAAATGTAAGCAACTTTGACGTAAAAGTTAACGTTTACGGAGGTGGCTCAACTGGTCAAGCAGAAGCTGTAAGAATGGCATTGGCACGCGTTATGTGTGAAGTAAATGCTGAAAACAGAGGGATATTGAAACCAGAAGGTTTATTGACAAGAGATCCAAGAATGGTTGAACGTAAGAAATTCGGTCAGAAGAAAGCTCGTAAGAGATTCCAATTCTCTAAACGTTAATATTACCTGTCTTGTTCAAATGGGACAAGACATCGTTCACTTATTATTGAATTTAAAAAAACAGTTGTTGTTGCTCTCCTACTGAGGTAGGAAATAGTTTAGCATCTAAATGTATAAAGCCGGGAAACCGCCATTTATTCATTGCTAATCAACAGAACGTAAACTAGAACAAAATGGCAAACAAAGTAGAAGTAAAAGAATTACTAGAAGCAGGTGTTCACTTCGGACACATGACTAGAAAATGGGATCCAAACATGGCTCCTTACATTTATATGGAGCGTAATGGTATTCACATTATCAATCTATATAAAACTGCAGCAAAAATTGAAGAAGCGAATGAAGCTTTGAAAAAAATCGCTGCATCAGGTAGAAAAATATTATTCGTTGCTACCAAAAAACAAGCAAAAGACATCGTTGCTGAAAAAGCAAAAGCTGCAAACATGCCTTACATTACTGAAAGATGGCCTGGTGGAATGCTAACTAACTTCGTAACTATCCGTAAAGCTGTTAAAAAAATGGCTACTATTGATAAAATGAAGAAAGATGGTACATTCATGACCCTTTCTAAAAAAGAGCGTTTACAAGTGGATCGTCTTCGTGCTAAATTAGAGAAAAACTTAGGTTCAATTGCTGACATGTCTAGACTACCAGCTGCATTGTTCGTAGTTGATATCAAAGCGGAACACATTGCAATAAAAGAAGCTCAAAAATTAAACATTCCAGTTTTCGCAATGGTGGATACCAATTCTGACCCAAGAGAGGTTGAATTTGTAATCCCATCTAACGATGATGCTTCTAAATCAATTGATAAAATTTTATCTTTAGTTACAGCTGCAATTGTTGAAGGACTTTCTGATAGAGGTTCTGACAAAGAAGGTGAAGCTACTGCTGAAGTTGCTGCTCCTGCTGCCACTGAAGTTGTTGCTACTGCTGCTGAAGCTGTAGAAGTAGCTCCTGCTGTAGAAGCTGCTGCTCCAACTGCAACTGAAGAATAAATTAACATTTAATTCCAAGTTTTAAATTCCTCTCCATAAAAAATTAGAAACCTAAAGTTGATAATTTAATAAAATTGGAAATTGGATTTAACACTTGGAATTTTTTACTTTTAACCTTAAAAAATAATACATATGGCAACAATTACTGCTGCAGACGTAAATAAATTAAGAACAATCACTGGTGCAGGAATGATGGACTGCAAAAAAGCTTTGGTTGAAGCAGACGGAGATTTCGATTTAGCTATCGAAAACTTACGTAAAAAAGGACAAAAAGTAGCTGCTAATCGTTCCGATAGAGAATCTACTGAAGGTGCTGCAATTGCTGTTGTAAATGCTGACAAAACTGCTGGTGTTGTGATCACATTGAACTGTGAGACTGACTTTGTAGGGATGAATGAAAACTTTGTAAAAATGGCTACTGAAATGGCTAATTTGGCATTGAATTTTGACAATAAAGAAGCATTTTTAGCTGCTGATTTCAACGGAATCACTGTTGCTGACAAATTAATCGAGCAAACTGGAGTTATTGGTGAAAAACTAGAGATAAGAACTTTCGAAAAATTAGAAGGTGCTTTCATCGGGTCTTACATTCACTCTGGAAACAAAATTGCTACTTTAGTTAGTCTATCTGCAAAAATCGAAGGTGCTGATGAAGTATCAAGAAACATTGCTATGCAAGCTGCAGCTATGTCACCTATCGCATTAGACGAAACTGGTGTTGACGCTGACACTATCGCAAAAGAAATAGAAATTGCTAAAGATATCCTACGTCAAGAAGGAAAACCAGAAGCAATGTTAGACAATATCGCTAAAGGTAAATTGGCTCGTTTCTTTAAAGATAATACTTTAGTTAACCAAGATTATATTAAAGACAATAAAATGAGCGTTGCTGCTTATGCTAAATCTTTAGATAAAGATCTTATCGTTACCGGTTTCAAAAGAGCTGCGTTAGGATAATTTATTCTGACTTGCTTCAGAATCTCTGAATTTATTTTAGATTTCTGAACTCAAATATAAAATCCCATTTTGTTGTAAAAACAAGATGGGATTTTTTTATTATTTAAAAAGAAATTAAAATACTAAATTTGGAAAACTAATAATTTTTTATGTTCAGATCTAAAAAAGATATTGTGTTTGTAATCCTAGCGGGAATCTTCATTACTAATGCTGTTGTAGCAGAATTAATCGGTGGAAAATTGATACAAGTGGGGCCTTTCGTTATGAGTATCGGAATTTTGCCTTGGCCTGTAGTTTTCCTCACTACCGATTTAATCAATGAATATTTTGGAGAAAAAGGAGTGAAAAAACTATCTTATATAACCGCCTGTTTAATTGCCTATGCTTTTATCATTCTACTTTTAGCCATACTTGTTCCTGCTGCAAAAGGGATTAGCCCTATAAATGATTCCCAATTTTATGCTGTTTTTGGTCAAAGTATGTGGATTATTGCCGGTAGTATTATCGCATTTTTAGTTTCCCAATTAATAGACGTAACCGTTTTTTGGTTTTTCAAAAACAGAACAGGAGAACGAAAAATATGGTTAAGAACGACTGGTTCTACAGTGGTTTCACAATTATTCGATTCCTTTATTGTTTTAGGAATTGCATTTTGGTTACCCGGAAAAATCAACTTTGACACTTTTTTAAGTTCTGCGATAATCGGTTATACGTTTAAATTAGGAATTGCTATTTTATTGACACCATTAATTTATTTAGGACACCATTTAATAAAAAAATATTTATCAGAAGAAACAGAATAAATTATGGAAGAAAAAACAAGATGTAAATGGTGTGTTGGTATTGAAATTTACGAAAAATACCATGATGAAGAATGGGGAGTTCCTGTTTATGACGATCAAAAATTATTTGAATTCCTAATTCTGGAAACTTTTCAGGCGGGATTAAGTTGGATCACAATCTTAAAAAAGAGAGAAAACTTCAAATTAGCTTTTGAGCATTTTGACTATAAAAAAGTCGCACTTTATACCGAAGATAAAATCCAGGAATTACTTCAAAACGCAGGAATCATTCGAAACCAATTAAAAATCAGATCGGCAGTTTCAAATGCGGTTGCCTTTATGAAAGTACAAGAGGAATTTGGCAGTTTTTCCAAATACATTTGGGAATTCACCGATGGGAAACCAATTCAAAACAACCGACAAACCCTAAAAGAAGTTCCTGCCACCACGCCACTTTCTGACGCTATCAGTAAAAATTTGAAAAAACGCGGGTTTAAATTCGTCGGTTCTACCGTAGTTTATGCCCATATGCAAGCAACCGGAATGGTCGACGATCATGTAGCAGATTGCTGGAAAAAACAGTAATTTTTTAAAAATCAATAACAAAACAAGTTCGAAAAGTTTTATTTTTTTTCAAAATTTAAGAATCACCTATTAAATAATATCCTATTTTTGTTCCACACTTTAGGGGTGTCTACAACATTGTAGGCTGAGAATTACCCTCTGAACCTGATCTAGTTCATACTAGCGTAGGGAAAAGTAAGATGACTTCCGCGCACATTTATGTGCCATTGTAGCCATTCCTAAAGTAGAGAAGCACTGCAGTGCATCTCTATAATTTTCTAAAAATTAAAAGGAATGGAGCTCAAAATCAACAATCAAACAAAACAATTTGCAACTGACAGTCTAACTGTTCAGGCACTTCTTGACTTGGAAATTCCCATTAAACAAAACGGAATTGCCGTAGCCATTAACAATACCGTTATTCCAAAATCCAACTGGAATTCCCATCCTATACAAGAAACCGACGACATTCTCATCATCTCTGCAACTCAAGGAGGATAGTTTGGCTGCTCGGGCGGGCTATCCATTTCAAGTCCGCAGTTACAATCCTATAAAACATAGTCTTAGTCAAAGCTTCCTTACGGTCGCTTCACTAATCCTTGTTTTATTTGGCTTCCCACTTTACGGGCTTTCCATTTCTATCCCTAGCAGAAGACGAACACTCCTAAAATCATAAAATTCAAACAAATGAATAACGAAGAAAAAATCTCAAGAACTCCTTTCCAAAACTCTACAAAAATTTACGTAGACGGAACCATTCATCCCATAAAAGTAGCGATGCGAGAAATTACATTGGCAGACACTAAAATGTCAAACGGCAGAATAGAAAAAAATCCCCCTGTAACCGTTTACGATACTTCCGGTCCATTTACTGATCCAAATATCGAAATTGACATTCGAAAAGGATTACCGCGCATTCGGGAACAATGGATTCTGGATCGTAATGATGTAGAAGAATTGACTGAAATCTCTTCTGAATATGGAAAAAAGCGTCTGAATGACGAAAAACTAAACGAATTGCGTTTTGAATATTTGCACAAACCCATGCGTGCCAAAAAGGGAGCAAATGTATCTCAATTGTATTATGCAAAACAGGGAATCATTACACCCGAAATGGAATACATTGCCATTCGTGAAAACCAACGCTTGGAGCTAATAAACGAACAACCCAAAGCCATGCAATACCAACACGGCGGAAACAGTTTTGGAGCCAATACCCCAAAATCCAAGATCACACCTGAATTTGTACGTAGTGAAGTAGCCAGAGGCCGAGCCATTATTCCAAATAACATCAACCATCCCGAAAGCGAACCCATGATTGTGGGGCGTAACTTCTTGGTGAAAATCAATGCCAATATTGGGAACAGCGCCGTAACCTCAACTATCGAAGAAGAGGTAGAAAAAGCAGTTTGGGCTTGCCGTTGGGGAGCTGATACGATTATGGATTTATCAACAGGCAAAAACATTCACGAAACCAGAGAATGGATTATTAGAAATTCTCCTGTACCAATTGGAACGGTGCCAATTTACCAAGCTTTGGAAAAAGTAAATGGCGTTGCCGAAGATTTAACATGGGAAGTATTCCGCGATACGTTAATCGAACAAGCGGAACAAGGGGTTTCTTATTTCACCATTCATGCCGGCGTTTTATTGCGGTACATTCATTTAACAGCCAACCGCATTACCGGAATTGTTTCCCGTGGTGGTTCTATTATGGCAAAATGGTGTTTATTTCACCACAAAGAAAACTTTCTTTATACTCATTTCGAAGAGATTTGCGAAATCATGAAACAGTATGATGTAGCCTTCTCATTAGGAGATGGTTTACGTCCAGGTTCTATTGCCGATGCAAATGATGCTGCACAATTTGCCGAATTGGAAACGCTTGGTGAACTGACAAAAATAGCCTGGAAACACGATGTTCAAGTATTTATTGAAGGTCCCGGTCACGTACCGATGCACATGATCAAAGAAAACATGGACAAACAACTGGAACACTGTGATGAAGCTCCTTTTTATACTTTAGGACCATTGACAACGGATATTGCCCCGGGTTATGACCACATCACCTCAGCCATTGGAGCTGCAATGATTGGCTGGTATGGCTGTGCAATGTTGTGTTATGTTACTCCAAAAGAACATCTTGGCTTACCCAACAAAAAAGACGTAAAAGATGGAGTCATCACTTATAAAATCTCCGCTCATGCCGCCGACTTAGCCAAAGGTCATCCAGGCTCGCAATACCGTGATAATGCTTTGAGTAAAGCGCGTTTTGAATTCCGTTGGGAAGACCAGTTCAACTTGTCATTAGACCCAGATACAGCTCGTGAATTTCATGATGAAACATTACCTGCAGATGGCGCAAAAGTGGCTCATTTTTGTTCCATGTGCGGACCAAAATTCTGCTCTATGAAGATCTCACAAGAAATTCGTGATGTTGCCGAAGCTGAAAAAGGCATGCAAGAAAAATCGCAAGAATTTGTGGAAAGCGGAAAAGAAATTTATAGCTAGAATTAAGATTAGAGTATTAAGATGTTTAAAAAAGACCAAAACTTAATACTTAATACTTCTCCCATAATAAATCTAAATATGATTGTAATCACAAATCCAACTCCAATCGAGAATGAAATTAACCTCATCCATCAACTTTTTAAAGAAGAATTGCAGTTATTTCATGTTCGAAAACCAGATTTTTCTGCAGCCGAAATGAAGCTGTTTTTATCGAAAATAGAAATGGAATTTCTTTCAAAATTAGTATTACATCAATACCATGAATTGGCGGAAGATTTTGGAATTACCAGAATCCATTTTACGAAAAAAACAAGAATCGAAACATCCGAGGAAAATTTAAAAAAATGGAAAGAGCGAGAATTTAAACTTTCCACTTCCATCCACAATATGGCTGATTTTGAAAAATTATCTGATGTTTTCGATTATGCTTTTTTCGGGCCGGTTTTCGAAAGTATTTCTAAACCAAATTACATTTCGAATCTTGACTTTAAAAAAGAATTGGAACAAAGAAAGAATAACAAAACCTCACTGATTGCAGTAGGAGGAATTACATCTGATAAAATTAAAACTACATTGAAATATGGTTTTGATGATGTCGCGCTTTTAGGTACCATTTGGAACAGTAACAATCCAATAGAAAATTTTAAATTATGCCAGAAAACAGACCTTTCGTATTAACAATTGCAGGCTTTGATCCTTCTGGAGGCGCAGGGGTTTTGGCAGACATCAAGACATTCGAGCAACATTGTGTATATGGTTTTGCTGTTAATTCCGGCAATACCATTCAAACCGAAAAAGAGTTCTTCGAAATGCAATGGACTGACTTAGATTTCGTTTTGAACTCATTGGAAAAATTGTTCGGCAACTATACTATTAAAGCCGTAAAAATTGGAATTATTCCTTCTTTGGATTATTTAAGAGAAATTGTTTTTGTTATAAAAAAGCTTTCGCCAAAAACAAAAATAATTTGGGATACGGTTTTAAAATCTACAACCGGATTCAATTTTTTAAACCTAGAAAATCAAGCTCTTTTAAATCCAATATTGAAAGAAATTGATCTAATTACGCCGAATTACAATGAGATTTTACAACTGTCGTCGAAGGAAATTAATGCAGAAACAATTGCAGCAACCCTTTCGAAACAGTGCTCTGTTTTACTAAAAGGCGGTCATAATCCTTCGGCAATTGGCATTGATTATTTATACACTGGAAAAGAAATCTTCAGGCTTACGCCAAAGGACACTTTAGTTTTCGAAAAACATGGCTCCGGCTGTGTATTATCATCCGCTATTACAGCCAATTTAGCCTTAGGACAAGACTTAAAAACAGCATGTAGCAATGCCAAAAAATATATAGAACCCTATTTACAATCTAACCAAACCAAATTAGGATACCATTATGCATAACCAATTACAATACATTTCGCAAGGAAACACAGTCGAAGAACAATTATATAACATTCACAAAGCATTGGATAATGGTTGCGATTGGATACAAATGAGATTCAAAAAAAATTATTCAGATGATACTTTCACTTTGGCGGAAGCCGTAAAAATGTTATGCAAAGAATATTTGGCCACTTTTATCATCAATGACAACGTCCATTTAGCAAAACAATTGGATGCGGATGGAGTTCATTTAGGCTTGAGTGACATGAGTGTTGAAGAAGCAAGACTCATTTTAGGAAAAACAAAAATCATTGGAGGTACTGCAAATACTTTTGAAGACGTACTTCAAAGAACAGCCGAAAATTGTGATTATATTGGTTTGGGACCATTCCAATTTACAACCACCAAACAAAATCTAAGTCCAATTCTAGGATTGGAAGGATATCGTTCGATTATCGGTCAAATGAAGGCAAAAAATATCCAAATCCCCATTTATGCCATTGGAGGAATCACACTTGAAAATATAGAAAGTCTAATGAAAACTGGAATTCACGGCATAGCCGTTTCCGGTTTGATTACACAAACCGAAAATGTATCACAACTTATCAATCAACTTAACGACAAATTATATGTTACCATTTAAAATAGGAGACAAAACCTTTGAGTCCCGCTTGTTTTTAGGCACAGGAAAATTCGGTTCCAATCAACAAATGGAAGAAGCTATTTTAGCTTCTGGAAGCGAATTAATTACCGTAGCATTAAAACGTGTCGATTTAGAAACCGAAACAGATGCCATTTTATCACATCTGAAACACCCGAAAATTAATTTATTACCCAATACCTCCGGAGCAAGAAATGCTAAAGAAGCCATTTTTGCAGCACAATTAGCCCGCGAGGCATTAGAAACGAACTGGCTAAAACTGGAGATCCATCCCGATCCAAAATATTTAATGCCTGATGCAATCGAAACCTTAAAAGCTACGGAGGCATTAGCCAAATTAGGATTTATCGTTTTGCCTTACATTCATGCGGATCCGGTTTTGTGCAAGCGTTTGGAAGATGCCGGAACTTCAGCAGTGATGCCTTTGGGCTCGCCGATTGGCAGCAACAAAGGATTAAAAACCATCGATTTTTTAGAAATCATTATCGAGCAAAGTAGAGTTCCAGTAATTATAGATGCAGGAATCGGCGCACCATCCGATGCTGCAAAAGCGATGGAACTTGGAGCTGATGCGGTTTTGGTAAATACTGCGATTGCCGTGGCAGGAAATCCAATACTGATGGCAGAGGCTTTCAAAGAAGCAGTTATTGCAGGTCGAAAAGCCTATGAAGCACAATTAGCACAAAAAGTAAATCGTGCAATGGCTTCGAGTCCTTTGACAGCGTTTTTATATGAGTAATCCTCTCCCCAACCCTCTCCAAAGGAGAGGGAGCCGAAACTGAATAACAAAAATGACGATCACTTAATAACCAACATAAATAATGAACACATTTAAATCGGTTTTTGATAATTACGATTGGGATACCATTAAAACCAAAATATACAGCACAACAGCAGTAGAAGTTGAACATGCGTTAACCAAAAGCAAGCGAAATCTCGAGGATTTTCTGGCATTAATTTCACCTGCAGCCCAACCCTATTTAGAGCAAATGGCGCAACAGGCCCATGAATTAACTAAAAAAAGATTTGGCAAAACGATTCAGATGTATGCTCCTTTATATTTAAGTAACGAATGTCAGAACATTTGCACCTATTGTGGTTTTAGTTTGGATAACAAAATCAAGCGAAAAACACTTACCGAAAGTGAAATTACGCTAGAAATTGAGGTCTTAAAAAAAGCGGGCTTTGATCATGTTTTACTAGTGACTGGCGAAGCAAATCATACTGTAAACATTCATTATTTTCTAAAGACAATTGCTCAAATAAAAAATGACTTTTCCACCATTTCAGCCGAAGTGCAACCCTTGTCAACAGAAGAATACGAGCAATTGCATAACGCTGGAATCTATTCGATTTTAGTATACCAAGAAACGTATCATAGTGATGTTTACAAGCAATACCACACAAAAGGAAAAAAATCCAATTTCGATTTTCGTTTGGAAACACCGGATCGAGTAGGAACTGCAGGTATTCATAAAATTGGGTTGGGTGTTTTATTAGGATTGGAAGATTGGCGTACGGACAGTTTTTTCAATGCCTTGCATTTAGATTATTTACAAAAAACGTATTGGCAAACTAAATACGCGGTTTCTTTCCCCAGATTACGACCCGCAGAAGGAGTTATTGAGCCCAACTTTATCATGGATGATACCGATTTGACCCAACTCATTTGCGCATACCGTCTGTGGAATGAAGATTTAGAAATCTCCATGTCAACTCGTGAAAATGAAAAATTTCGTGATAATATCATTCCTATTGGAATTACTAGTATGAGTGCCGGTTCTAAAACTAATCCTGGTGGTTATGTTGTTGATCCGCAATCATTGGAACAATTTGAAATCAGTGATGAACGATCAGCTTCTGAGATTGCGAAAGTGATTTCCAGTAGAGGATACGAACCCGTTTGGAAAGATTGGGACAGAAGTTACACGAATATAGATTAACATTTTAGAATACAGAATTATGAGTATTATTCAGAATTTTTTACGCTACAACCGACAAATGATGTTACCGGAAATAGGCGATTCGGGGCAAGAAAAAATCAAGAAAGCTAGAGTTCTAGTGATTGGTGCTGGCGGACTAGGTTGTCCCATTTTACAATATATAGCAACGGCTGGAGTGGGAACTATTGGAATAGTAGATTTTGACAAAATCGAATTACACAACCTTCACCGCCAAATTTTATATACGGAGGAACACGTTGGTCAATCAAAAGCAATTACGGCAAAATCAGTTTTAGAAACTTTAAATCCATTGATTGATATTATCGCTTTTGAAGAAAAATTAACTATTGAAAATGCCGCACAAATCATCATGAATTTTGATGTAATTGTTGATGGTTGCGATAATTTTGCGACTCGTTATTTAGCAAACGATACTTGTGTGGCCTTAGGAAAATCATTGATTTACGGCAGTATTTTGAAATTTGAGGGACAGATGGCAGTTTTTAATCACAATGGAAATAAAAATCTTCGTGATTTATTCCCTGAACCACCAAATCCAAAAGACGTTCCCAATTGTAATTTTAATGGCGTATTAGGTACGCTTCCGGGAATTATCGGTACGATGATGGCGCATGAAACTTTGAAACTGATTATGAATTTACCAACTTTAGAAAATGAATTAGTACTATTTAATAGCTTGGATTGGAGTTTCAACAAACTTAAATTCTAAAAACTCAAAACATCTCCTACGCTAACAATCCCTTTTTCAAGACATACTAAATTGGTTCCAAAAAGAACACTATTATCCACTTTTCGGTATTTGCTTAATGTTTTTAAAGGTTCTTTTAGCACTATACTTTTCAATGGATCATTATTGACCATTATGCATCTACCGCAAGGTTTTACATTTTGGAATGTAACATCTCCTATTTTTATAATCCCAAAGTGATCCTCTTCATGGGCTAGAGTACTATTAATAACAATATTGGGTCTAAATCTAGCGACAGTAATTTTTTTTGCTAATTTTTCATTTAGTTGATCTAAACTTTCGCTCCCAACTAATAAATACGGATAACCATCGGCTAGGCTAACATTGAAAGTAACATTCAATGCCTTACTTTTATGTTTTCTATCGCCAGTTTCAATAATTTTTACCAACTTACAGGTAAAACCAAGACATTCACTAAACCAATCGGAGATCGTTTTATTAACTTCGAAAACTTCGCTTTGATCATCCCAAACAGGCACTAAAATTGGATTATTTATACTTTCACTTATAAAAAAAGCATGCTTTTTACCTTGATACGTTATCTCAATTTTACCATCTGAAATTTGAGGTTGAAATTGACTGAGAATAGGATGCTCTCTTTGACTTATAAATTGATTGTTTTCATCAATTAGCATCCATCGTCTGTCGTTTTCAAAACCCATTTCTTCGGCCCTGGCACTTTGACAACTAATCCCGCCTAAACTTTTGATGGGATAAATGTAGATTTCGCTAATAAAAAGAATATTATTCATTACATATTAAAATTTAGTTGGCTATAAAAACACTTATTTTTCAAATTCTAGAATCAAAGAAAGATAATGAAACTACTTTTTAGAAACATTCAAAATACTCATGAACTCTTCTCTGTCAATCTCCCTACAGCCCAAGCTTTCGAGATGAGGATTATAAACTTGACAATCTAACAATTTATAATTGTCCTTTTTCAATTGATTTACCAAAGCTATAAAAGCTACTTTTGAAGCATTCGAAATTGTAGAAAACATACTTTCTCCACAAAAAATATGTCCTAAATCGACACCATACAAACCGCCTACCAACTCATCATCTTGCCAAACTTCTACTGATTTAGCACTACCTAATTCGTTCAATTTGCAATAAGCTTCAATCATATCATTGGTAATCCAAGTTCCGTTTTGACCCTCGCGTTTTATGTTTTGACAATTAGAGATTACGCCTCTAAAATTCTGATTAAACGTAACCTTGAAAATATTTCTATTGAGAATGTTGCGCATACTCTTGGAAACAATCAATTCATCCAGAAACAAAACCATTCTGGGATTAGGTGACCACCATGTAATAGGTTCCCCATCTTCAAACCATGGAAAAATTCCACTTTTGTAAGCCAGTTGCAAACGTTCTGGCGATAAGTCACCGCCTATAGCAACTATTCCTTCTGAGGAAGCTCCATCAACACCTGGAAATACTATTTCAGTTTTGAGTACATTCATAAAAAGTATAAATCTTAATTAAATTTTTTAAGGTCTTTTTAAGGTCTTTTTAAGCTTAAATTCAGTTCCTTAATGTAGGTTTGCGCATGTAAAAAAAGAAAAATTGAAAAAAATAATAATTTTTTGTATTCTCATACTCATATCACAAAATATAAAATCACAAGTTAAAGATAGCCTAATTGATGGATCAAAACATCAAATTTATCAACTTTCTAATGGTGAGATTTATACTTATAAGAAACCAAAATTGTTTGATTTTATAACTAAATTACCCAAAGATTTTACAGGAACGGTAAAAGATATTGGTAAAAAAGATAATCTCATCAAACTTGGCGCATCTGCTGTTGCAACAATTGCTTTATTACCTGCAGATCAATATATACTAGAGCACTCTCGTACAATGGGTGAAAAAATTGGTTTAAAAGAAGTTGCTAGATACAATAATTTTGGTCCGCTAAGTAATGTCCCTCCAAATGCCACATCGGGAATTTATTTATTGGGTAATGGTACAACACCAATATTGTTAAGCATAGGTTTTGCTACTTATGGATTAATCAACAACGATTACCGATCTCTAAACACAGCTTCTGGAATAATAGAGAGTCTTGCAATAACAGGAGTTTTTAGTCAAACTATAAAACGAATTTCAGGAAGGCAAAGTCCTGCACCAGCACTACAAGACGGAAATTCTGGAGGAGAATGGAATCCTTTTCCTAGTTTTAAAGCTTTTGCAACTAAAACCCCAAACTACGATGCTTTCCCATCAGGACATATGATGACGGCTACTTCTGCATTGTATGTTATTATGGGGAATTATCCTGACATAAAATGGATTAAACCTATAGGCTATACATTAATAGGTGTTTTAGGATTTGAAATGATACAAAGTAATGTACATTGGGCTTCTGATTATCCAATAGCATTAGCTATGGGTTATATTATTGGTAAAAATATTGCGAATAGTAAAATGAACAAAAGTGGCACAAAAAATACTGAAAACAAAAAATTCACCTACAACTTTAACGCTTCCCGTGCATATGGCTTCAATATGATAGGAACAAATATTACTTTTTAAATTATGAAAACTAAACTTACAATTATTTTATTTTTATTGCTAATTTTTAAAGGAAATGCACAATCTAACGATACCATTTCTTCTATAAAAAATGAAGATAAAATTTCTTATAAAAATTTCATTGCCCCAGTCGCACTTATAACTGGAGGAGCATTGCTTTTGAGAACTCAAACTAATGAAAATTTACAAAGTGACATCAGAAATCTTTTTGGAAATGATTTTCATACTAAAGTTGACAATTATATTCAATATGCACCAATCCTTCAAATTTACGGGGGAAAATATCTCGGATTTAAACCGAAAAATGATTTTCTTCACCAAACCATTAATATAATTATTGCTAATGCTATTATGGGAGGTGTTGTGGAAACAATGAAACATTCATTCAAAGAAGAAAGGCCGGATCATTCAGATAATTTAGGTTTTCCATCTGGCCATACCGCAACTGCTTTTACTAATGCTGCACTTCTTTACTATGAGTACAAAGATTCAAATTTATGGTATGCGAGTAGTGGCTTTTTATTTGCTACAGCCACTGGAGTGCTTCGAATAGCAAATAACAAACATTACACCTCCGATATCTTGACTGGAGCTGGAATAGGAATGGCAGCTGGACTTCTTGTCTCCTATTGGCATCCATTTCAATCATTGAGTGTGGGAAAAAACAAAAAAACAACTGCCTTTATTTATCCGCAATTAGGAAATCAAATCGGAATGGGAATACTCGTTAGATCAAATTAATTTTAAAGGTGTCTAGTCCTGAAAAAACGATACAGGATTAATAAAAAATAAAAGTACAATTTTTAAACAGTAGTAAGCTCCGGTTTACTACTGTTTTTTGTTTTATAGGTTCTCATTTTAATTAT
>NZ_JBLNKT010000042.1:0-26695 GCF_048158525.1 Flavobacterium algoris | reverse complement strand
TTGTTTTACAGCGGTCCGACGTGTTTGGCTTTCAGCCTCGGTTCGTCGCCTTTCTTTAATCTGGACTCGTTTCAGATTCTATTAAATCCTATTCATGTATTTGAATAGGATTTTTTTTTGACTTAACTTTTTTAGAATAATGAAGAAAGAGTCAAGGATTAGTTGTAAAAGGTCATTTGAATGAGTTAAATAAATATTAATTTATTATGCTTAAGTTCTTGTTCAGACTTATTTTATAACATTAAATTGTATTTTTGTTGAACTATATAAAAATACAATATGAAAAAAATTATTTTGTTTCTGACATTTATTATGTCTTTAAATATGCAGGCTCAAGAACGACCAAAATTAGTTGTTGGTATTGTTGTAGATCAAATGAAGATGGAATATTTATATCGTTTTTCGGATGATTTTTCGCCTACCGGTTTTAAAAGATTAATGAATAATGGATATACTTTCCAAAATATGCATTATAATTACATGCCTACTTATACAGCCCCTGGGCATGCCTCTATTTATACTGGTACTACTCCTTCAACACATGGAATTGTAGGAAATGAATGGTTTAGCAGAAGTCTGGGTAAAGAAATGTATTGCACCGACGATGCATCAGTAAAAACAATTGGAGACGGTACAGACAAAGAAGGTGAAATGTCTCCAAAGAATTTACAGAGTACAACTATCACGGATGAATTGCGATTAGCTACAAATTTTAAAGGAAAAGTTATTGGAATGAGTCTAAAAGACCGTGGTGCTATTTTACCTGCGGGACATTTTGCAAATTGGGCTTTTTGGTTTAGTAAAACTGGAGCCTTTATTTCTAGTTCTTTTTATGGGTCAGCATTACCGGATTGGGTTACACAATTCAATCAAGAAAAAAAGTATATGCCTTATATAACTAAAGGTTGGGATTTACTTAAACCTGCAGCAACTTATAACGAAAGTCTCCCAGATAATAATCCTTATGAGGGAAAATTGTATAATAGTACTGCGCCTGTATTTCCATACAATTTAAAAGATATGTATGATAAAAATGACGCAGGAGTAATTCGTTCTACCCCATTTGGCAATAACCTTTTGGCCGAATTTGCCATGAAAGCAATTGAAAAAGAAGAATTAGGAAAAGATAACATTACCGATTTCCTGACCGTTAGTTTTTCTTCCACTGATTATGTAGGTCATTTACTTGGGCCTAGATCAATTGAGTTACAAGATACTTATTTGCGTTTAGATCAGACCATAGCAGATTTTTTAGCTTATTTAGATAAAACGGTGGGGAAAGACAATTATTTGCTTTTTCTTACTGCAGATCATGCAGGAGCTGAAAACGTAAACTATCTTAGAGATAATAAATACAATGTAAAAAGTGTCAATCCAAAAGATATTATTAAAGGATTGAAAGACTTTTCTATTGCGAGTTTTGGACAGGATTTAATTTTAAATTATTCTAATTTCAATCTTTACTTTAATAAAGATATTATTAAGTCTAAAGGACTTGATTTGGTTAAAGTTAAGCAGTCTTTCAAAGACTATTTAATGACACAGGAACAAGTTAAAAGAGTCTACACTGAAGAAGAAATTCTGGGTTCTACCGGAAATGATTATTATCTTAATTTTATAACAAAAGGTTATGATGCAACACAAGATGGAGATCTAGTTATTCTCGACAAAGCTGCTTATATAGAATACCAAGGTACGGGAACATCTCATGGTACTCCTTATAGCTATGATACGCATGTGCCATTGCTTTTTTATGGTTGGCATGTTAAGCATGGCGAATCATTTGCGAAGAAATATATCACACAAATTGCACCTACGATTGCCCAAAAAATTAAAATTCCTTTTCCAAATGGAACGGAAGCTAATGTTTTGGAAGAAGTTTTAGAAAATAAATAAGTTCTAACTATATATTTAATGAAAAATCCCATCTCATGTTTTAAACGAGATGGGATTTTTATTTTTACTTAAACAGTCGCAACGATTTGCAATGGAATTTGATTTTTTAATAAATCTTCAAAGGTTTCATGTGCACGTATTAAATGTCCTTCCCCTTTTAACCACAATACCTCTGCTGGTTTGTATCTTGAATTATAATTAGAAGCCATAGAAAAACAATAGGCTCCTGCATTTCTAAAACATAAAATATCGCCTTCTTTTATTTCGGATATTCTTCTATTATTTGCGAAAGTATCTGTTTCACAAATGTATCCCACAACGGAATAAAAACGTTCTTTTCCTTTTGGGTGTGAAATGTTTTCAATATGATGTTGTGAACCATAAAACATTGGTCGTATTAAGTGATTAAAACCACTATCTATTCCTGCAAAAACGGTTGACGTAGTTTGTTTTACCACATTAACTTTGGCTAAAAAGAAACCTGCTTCACTTACTAGAAATTTTCCAGGTTCAAATATTAATGTCAATTCTTTACCGTATTCTACACAAAAAGCATTGAATCTTTTCGAAAGTTTCTTTCCTAATTCTTCAATATCGGTTTCAATGTCATCTTTTTTGTAGGGTACTTTAAAACCACTTCCGAAGTCCAAAAATTCAAGATTTTTGAAGTTTTTTGCGGCATCAAATAAGATCTCCGCTGCATATAAAAATACTTCTATGTCAAGAATATCAGAACCCGTATGCATGTGGATACCTACAATGTTCATTTTTGTATTCTCAACAATACGAACCAAATGGGGCAATTGATGAACAGAAATGCCAAATTTACTATCGATGTGACCAACCGATATATTTGCATTACCCCCTGCCATTACGTGAGGATTGATACGGATACAAACAGGGACAGATGGATATTTTGTGCCAAATTGCTCTAAAATGGATAAGTTATCTATATTTATTTGGACACCCATAGCAGAAACTTCTTCAATTTCCTCCAAAGAAACGCCATTAGGTGTATAGAATATTTTTTCAGGCTCATATCCTGCATGAAGTCCTAACAATACTTCTTGAATAGATACGGTGTCTAAACCAGACCCCATTTCTTTTAATAATTGAAGAATGGCTACATTTGAAAGTGCCTTCATTGCATAATTAATGCGCAACTTATCTACTTTTGAAAAAGCTTTTGTTAATCTATTGTATTGAGATTGTATTTTTTCAGCGTCATAAACATATATCGGACTACCGAATTGTTCTGCTAATTGTAATAAGTCTTTTCCTTGCATTTTGATTCTATTTTTAGGCAAATTTATTATTCTTTATCAATACAACCAAATAAAAGTATGGGTTTTAACAAATTATAACAAAATGTTATAATTACAACATTTAATGTTATTTATTTGTTTTTTATAACTTTTATAAACTAAAAATCCCTTGATAAAAATATTTATCAAGGGATTTTGTGGAATTATTCTTTTTATTATAAACTAGGTAAATCACCAGTACCTTTAGTTGGTAAATTGGTGAAACCCATTAAATAATTATCTACTTCTCTAGCGGCTTCACGACCTTCAGATATTGCCCAAACAATTAGGGATTGTCCTCTTCTCATATCACCAGCAGTAAATATATGAGGAACATTTGTTTGATAATTAGTTGCTTTGTAGTTACTTCTAAAATCTACTTCCAATCCTAATTGATCACTTAATGTTTTTTCAGGACCTGTAAATCCAAGTGCTAATAAAGCTAAATCACAAGGCCATATTTTTTCTGATCCTTCTTTTTCTATCAATTCCGGTCTTTGTCCCGGTGTCATTTTCCAAGCTACTTCAACGGTTTTCAATCCAGTTAATTCACCTTTTTCATTAGAAATGAATTCTTTGGTATTGATTAACCAGTTTCTGTCACAACCTTCTTCATGAGAAGAGGAAGTTTTTAATTGTAAAGGCCAAAATGGCCAAGGAGTAGTTTCACTTCTTCCAACTGGTGGTTTTGGTAAAATTTCAAAATTAGTAACTGATTTTGCACCGTGTCGGTTTGAAGTTCCAACACAATCTGATCCAGTATCTCCACCACCAATAACGATAACATCTTTACCAGTTGCTTTGATTTGGTCTGGAATAGATTCGCCGTATACTACTTTAGTTTGTTGTGTTAAAAAATCCATAGCCTGAACAACTCCTTTACTTTCAATCCCTTTTGTTGGTAAGCTTCTTCTTTCAGTTGCCCCACCGCATAAAACGATTGAATCAAAAGAATTTAATTCTTCAATACTGAAATTTACACCAACGTTTACATTGGTTTTAAATACAATTCCTTCCGCTTCCAGAATAGCCACACGTCTATCAATAATTCCTTTTTCTAATTTAAAATTTGGAATTCCGTAACGTAATAAACCACCAATAGCATTGTCTCTTTCAAAAACGGTAACGGTATGTCCCGCACGATTTAATTGTTGTGCAGCTGCTAAACCAGCAGGACCAGAGCCTATTACAGCTACGGTTTTGCCTGTTCTTGTCGCTGGAATTTGTGGTTTTATCCATCCTTCTGCGAAACCTCTTTCAACAATATTTTTTTCAATATTTTCAATGGCTACTGGTTCACTGATTATACCTAAAACGCATGATTTTTCACATGGCGCAGGACATAAACGACCTGTAAATTCTGGAAAATTGTTTGTTGATTGCAAAATCTCCAATGCACTTTCCCATTCCTCTTGATGTACCATGTCATTAAAATCAGGAATCAAATTTCCTAACGGACATGCACTGTGACAAAAAGGAATCCCACAATCCATACATCTTGAACCTTGTTCTTTGATTTTATCTTTTGCTAACGGAATTGTAAACTCATTATAGTTTGATACACGTTCTACAACAGCTATATTATTTTCGTCAGTTCTACTATATTCTTTAAATCCACCTATCTTACCCATGACTATGCTATTAGTTCTTCTATTTGCTTTTCTTCTGCTAATCTTTTCAATGCTTTTTTGTAATCTGTTGGCATCACTTTAATAAAGTGTTTTTGTTGATTTTCCCAATCAGCCAAAATTCTTTTTGCCAATGGACTATTGGTGTACATAGAATGATTTTTAATTAAACGTCTCAGTTTAGTTATGTCGTCATCTTCTAATGTTTCAAAAGCAACCATCTCCATATTACATAAAGTGTCGTCGAATTTTTTATTTGGATCAAAAACATAAGCAATACCACCACTCATACCTGCGGCAAAATTCCTTCCAGTTTTTCCTAGAACCACTACGGTTCCGCCCGTCATATACTCGCATCCATGATCTCCAATTCCTTCCACAACTGCTGTTGCTCCAGAATTTCTAACACCAAAACGTTCTCCAGCCATACCGTTGATATACGCTTCACCAGTAATTGCTCCGTAAAGGGCAACGTTACCAATGATGATGTTTTCCTCTGGTTTGAATGTTGCAGTAGGAGGGACTTTGATAATTAATTTAGCACCTGAGAGTCCTTTTCCTAAATAATCATTACAGTTTCCATGAATTTTGAATGACAAACCATTTGTTGCAAAAGCACCAAAACTTTGTCCGGCAGAACCTTCAAAATCAACTAAAATCGTGTCTTCAGGTAAACCTTGTGCACCATATATTTTTGAAATCTCATTACTTAATATCGCACCTACAGAACGATCCGTATTTTTAATATCAAAAGTAACTCTTGTTTTTTCTTTTCTATAAATAGAAGGAATAGCCGCTTTTATGATTTCAAAATCAAGTACATTATCCAAAGCATGGTCTTGAGTAGTTGTATTATGATTTGGAACTACTTTAGCTTTTTCTGGTTTATATAAAATAGTAGATAAATCTAATCCACTAGCTTTATAATGTTTGATAGCTTTGTTGACATTCAATTTTTGAGATTGCCCCACCATTTCTTTAAGTGTTCTAAAACCTAATTGCGCCATGATTTCTCTTAACTCTTCAGCTATAAAATACATGAAGTTAATGATATGCTCCGGCGTTCCTTTGAAATTTTTTCTCAATTCAGGATCCTGTGTAGCGATACCAACTGGACAGGTATTCAAGTGACACGCTCGCATCATAATACATCCAGAAGCTACTAAAGGCGCTGTTGCAAAACCAAATTCTTCCGCTCCAAGTAAAGCCGCAATAGCGACATCACGTCCTGTTTTTAATTGTCCGTCACATTCTAAGACCACACGACTTCTTAAATCATTTAAGATTAAAGTTTGTTGTGCTTCGGCAAGTCCAAGTTCCCAAGGAATACCTGTATGTTGTAGTGAAGTTAATGGTGCAGCACCGGTTCCTCCATCGTATCCTGAAATCAAAATTACATCTGCTTTTGCTTTAGCAACACCAGCAGCAATTGTTCCAACACCTACTTCAGAAACTAACTTAACGTTAATACGTGCTTCACGATTGGCATTTTTTAAATCAAAAATCAATTGCGATAAATCTTCAATAGAGTAAATATCGTGATGTGGCGGAGGCGAAATTAGTCCAACATATGGCGTTGAATTTCTTACAGCGGCAATCCACGGCACTACTTTTTCTCCCGGTAATTGACCACCTTCTCCAGGTTTTGCACCTTGAGCCATTTTTATTTGAATCTCTTTGGCACTTGTCAAATAGTTGATAGATACACCAAATCTCCCTGAAGCCACTTGTTTAATGGCACTATTTCTAGAATCACCATTCAAGTCTTTTTGGAAACGTTTTGAATCTTCTCCACCTTCTCCAGAATTACTTTTTCCACCAATTCTATTCATGGCAATTGCCAAGTTTTCATGGGCTTCCTGGCTGATTGATCCATAAGACATGGCTCCAGTTTTGAATTTTTTCACAATTTCGGTCCAAGGCTCTACTTCGTCAATAGAAATTGGGTCCAAATTATTGAATTCAAATAAACCTCTAATAGTCATTAGGTTTTTACTTTGGTCATTCACCATATTGGAGTATTCCTTATAACTTTCCGGACTGTTTAATCGAACAGCCTGTTGTAATTTAGAAATTGTTGTTGGGTTAAACATATGTTTTTCCCCAGTTCTTCTCCATCGGTAGACACCTCCAATTTCAAGCGGCAATAAATTGGCCACTTTTGAATTTGGGAAAGCTTTTTGATATCTTTTTTTGATTTCTTTTTCTACTTCATTTAATCCAATTCCTTCAATTCTAGAAGGGGTGTATGGGAAATATTTAGAAGTGAATGTTTTATTTAATCCTAAAATTTCAAAAATTTGGGCCGCTCTATAGGAATGTAAAGTAGAGATACCAATTTTGTTCATGATTTTAAGGATTCCTTTTGCAATCGCTTTATTATAATTTTTGATAGCATAATCCGCTTTTATACCAGTAATAAAACCTTGATTTACTTGGTCATGAATGATTTCATTTACCATGTAAGGATTTATTGCGCTTGCACCATAACCAAATAATAAGGCAAAATGATGGGGTTCGCGTGGTTCAGCAGATTCAATTATGATTCCAAATTTTGAACGAACTTGTAGAATATTTAGGGAATGATGAATGTATGAACAAGCCAATAACATTGGTATTGGAGCCATTTTTTCGCTTACACCCCTGTCAGAAATGATTACGATATTACATCCTTCTGAAACCGCTTTAAACGTAGCTTTAACAGCTCTTTCCAAAGCGCGTTCCAATCCATTTACTCCTTTTTCGATATCATATAAAGTAGAAATTGTAACCGATTTGAAATCGATATGATCAATATTTCGTATTTTATCTAAATCCTCATTCGAAATAACTGGATTTTGGATTTTTAATTTCTTACAATGTTTAGGATCTACATCAAAAATATTATAATCTCCACCAATTGCTAAACTGATATCAGTAATGATTTCTTCACGAATACCATCCAAAGGTGGATTTGTAACCTGAGCAAATAACTGTTTGAAATAGTTATATAAAAGTTGTGGTTGATCTGACAAAACCGCTAACGGAGTATCATTACCCATAGAACTTAAGGCTTCATTGCCTTGCGCTCCCATTGGGTTTATGATTGTTTTTAAATCCTCGATAGTATAACCAAATAAACGTTGTCTTGTTTCAAAGTCTACGTTTTCGGTTGGTATTGGATTATTAGTATAAGGAATTTGAGCTAATTGCAATAAATTCTCATCCAACCATTTTTTGTACGGACGTTTTGTGGCGATAGCATTTTTTATCTCATCATCTTCGATGATTCTACCTTCATTCATGTCTACCAAAAACATTTTTCCTGGTTCTAAACGACCGTGTTGAATTACATCTTCGGGTTTGATATCAAGAACACCAATTTCTGAAGACATAATTACGAAACCGCTTTTTGTCAAGGTATAACGAGAAGGTCTCAAACCATTTCTATCCAATAAGGCACCAATAACGTTACCATCAGTAAAAGGAATAGAAGCTGGACCATCCCAAGGTTCCATGATACAAGCATTGTATTCGTAAAATGCTTTTTTCTCTTCCGACATGGTTTGGTGTTTTTCCCAAGCTTCAGGAACCACCATCATCATTGCTTCCGGTAAAGAACGTCCGGTCATCAATAACAATTCGACAACCATATCCATAGAAGCTGAATCTGATTTTCCTTCTAATATAATAGGGAATAATTTTTTCAAATCATCACCAAAAACATCACTTTGCATCAATTCTTCACGAGCACGCATTCTGCTTATGTTTCCACGAAGCGTATTGATTTCTCCATTATGACACATGTATCTAAATGGTTGTGCTAATTCCCATGAAGGAAACGTATTTGTAGAAAAGCGCTGGTGAACCAAAGCTAATCGGGTAACTAAATCAGTATCAGATAAATCAGTATAGTAGCGGCTAATGTCTTCCGGCATCAACAATCCTTTATAGATAATAGTAGTTGTTGAAAAACTAGAAAAATAGAACATGTGACTTTCTGAAGTTCTTGAATTTCTTATCGTATGTTCTGCAATTTTTCTCGCAGCAAACATTTTAGCGTTAAATTGTTGTTCCGTAAGGTCCAATCCGTTTTTGCTAACAAATACTTGTTTTACAGTTGGTTCTTTTTCAGCTGCTATTTGTCCTAAATTAGTAATATCAACCGGAACATCTCTCCATCCCAGAATTTCTAAATTTTGATTGCGTATAGAATCCTCAAAAGTGGTTTTACAAAAAGCGACTTGGTTTATACTTTTAGGCATAAAAACCATTCCCACTGCGTATTGTCTCGCTTCAGGAATTTCAAAATCACATACTTTCTTAAAAAATATATGAGGGATGTCAAATAGAATTCCTGCTCCATCTCCAGTTCTTCCATCGGCACTTACAGCTCCACGATGCTCTAGTTTTATTAAGATATCTAGTGCTTTATGGATAATATCATTAGACTTAATTCCATTCAAATTACAAATAAATCCTGCGCCACAATTATCATGTTCAAATTCGGGCAAATAAAGGCCTTGTTCTTTAACTTTCATGCTTAATATTTTTTTTACAAAATTAAAGATTTAGTAACATATAATGAATACAAAAGCCAAAATGAGCGTATTTTTACAGTAATAGTAGAAAAAGGTTCTATAAATCACAATAATTGTATTTAAACAGAGTTGAATTGATTTTTCTATAAAAAGAAAACCGATTAAAAGGGTCTAAGTCAATAATTTTGGAAGAATTATTTTACTGAAGAATCGTGTTGTAGAATTATAACAAAATGTTTGTTATTTTTTATATTTTTTGCTTCGCTTATTAGTTACCGCGAAATATACGAATTAAGGGGTACATTTAATAGAAAAAAATAGCAGTTAAGTTTAATTTTGCTATTTTTGTGCCACTTTTATTCTGAAATAAATTCAGAATCCAGACAAATTCTATATTATGAACATACACGAATATCAAGGAAAAGAGATTTTAGCTAGCTACGGGGTTCGCATTCAACGCGGAATCGTTGCTAATAGTCCAGTAGAAGCCGTTGCTGCTGCAAAACAATTAACTACCGAAACCGGTACAAGTTGGTATGTAGTAAAAGCCCAAGTTCATGCAGGTGGACGTGGTAAAGGTGGTGGAGTTAAACTTGCCAAAAATTTACAACAAGTAGAAGAAATTGCTGAACAAATTATCGGAATGCAATTGGTAACGCCTCAAACTTCTGCTGAAGGTAAAAAAGTACATAAAGTTTTAATCGCTGAAGATGTTTATTATCCTGGTGAAAGTGAAACTTCTGAGTTTTATGTTTCTGTTTTATTGAATAGAGCAACAGGTCGTAACATGATTATGTATTCTACAGAAGGTGGAATGGATATTGAAGAAGTTGCGGAACACACCCCACATTTAATTTTTACTGAAGAAATTGATCCTTCTGTTGGATTACAAGGTTTTCAAGCAAGAAGAATTGCTTTTAACTTAGGTCTTTCTGGAAATGCGTTCAAAGAAATGGTGAAATTCATCGACTCATTATACAATGCATATATTGGTTCTGATGCATCAATGTTTGAAATCAACCCGGTTTTAAAAACATCTGATAATAAAATTATGGCTGTAGATGCTAAAGTAAATATCGATGATAATGCTTTATACAGACAAAAGAAATATGCTGATATGCGTGACGTTCGTGAGGAAAACCCAATCGAAGTGGAAGCAAAAGAAGTAGGTTTAAACTATGTAGATCTTGACGGTACAGTAGGATGTATGGTGAACGGAGCTGGTTTGGCTATGGCAACTATGGATTTAATAAAGTATGCTGGTTTTGAGCCTGCTAACTTCCTTGACGTAGGTGGAACTGCTGATGCAAAACGTGTTGAAACTGCTTTCCGTATTATCTTAAAAGATCAAAACGTAAAAGCAATTTTGATTAATATTTTTGGAGGAATTGTTCGTTGTGACCGTGTGGCGCAAGGAGTTGTTGATGCTTACAAAAATATGGGTGATGCTATTAAAGTACCAATCATTGTTCGTTTACAAGGTACTAATGCGGCTATTGCAAAAGAATTAATTGATAATTCAGGAATGCCAATTTTATCTGCTGTTGAATTTCAAGAAGCAGCGGATCAAGTAAAAGCGGCCCTTTCTTAATATGCTATTTTGTAGAGACGCACTGCGGTGCGTCTTTAATCATAACAAAAATCCTGAGTGAAAGCTCAGGATTTTTTGTGTTTTTAGAACTTTGGATTAATTGCTATGGAAACATATTTGATAGTAATTTTTTAAAAGCGTGTCTCTTTATAGTTTGATTTTTTGATATTAAATAAATCATAAAATAAATGAAAGTACAAATTGTAGTGCTTGCAATTATTATCTTTACTAGTGTAAAAAATCTTTTTTAAATACTATGAAACTTCATTTACAAAATAATTTTATAACTGAATTGCCTGCTGATCCAAATGAAAACAATGCACCAAGACAGGTAGAGCAAGCTTTCTATTCGTATGTATTACCCAAAACACCCTCAAATCCTTCCCTAATTCATGTTTCAAAAGAGGTAGCAAATGCTATTGGCCTTTCTCCTGAAGATATACTTTCAACTGATTTTTTAAATGTTTTTTCTGGAAGCACCGTTTATCCGGAAACAAAACCATTTGCCTTGTGTTACGCCGGACATCAATTTGGCAACTGGGCAGGACAATTAGGAGACGGTCGTGCGATCAATCTTACCGAAGTCGTTCATGACGATAAAACATACACTTTGCAATTAAAAGGCGCAGGGCCTACACCATATTCCCGAACAGCGGATGGTTTTGCAGTTTTACGATCTTCCATTCGAGAGTATTTGTGTGCTGAAGCGATGCATTATTTGGGTGTCCCTACCACACGTTCGCTTTCGTTAATGCTTTCTGGCGATCAAGTATTGCGTGATGTTTTGTACAATGGAAATCCTGCCTACGAAAAAGGCGCGATTGTTTGTAGAGTGGCTCCATCTTTTATTCGTTTTGGTAGCTTTGAATTGTTTTCTTCTCGAAAAGATTATGTTAATCTCAAATTATTAGCTGATTTCACCATCAAACATCATTTTCCTCACATTCAAGGAGAAGGTGTCGAAAAATATCTGGACTTTTTTCAAGAAGTTACCCAAACGACACTCAAGATGATACTGCATTGGCAACGTGTAGGTTTTGTTCATGGCGTTATGAATACTGATAATATGTCTATTCACGGCATCACAATTGATTACGGCCCTTACGGTTGGTTGGAAGATTACAACTCTAATTGGACTCCCAATACAACCGATAACCAACATAAAAGATACCGTTTTGGCAATCAACCTGAAATTGCGCTGTGGAATTTGTATCAATTGGCCAATGCTTTGTTTCCTTTGATAAAGGAAGCGAAACCGCTGGAAACTATTTTAGATGCTTTTAGTACGGATTACGAAAAAGAGTATTTGAATATGATGCAAAATAAGCTTGGTTTTCAAATCAAAAAAGAACAAGATACCGTTTTGATTCAGAGTTTGACTCAATTGCTGGAACAAGTAGAAACCGATATGACGATTTTCTTTAGAAATCTGGGGAATGTTACTAAAGCAGATGATGCAACAACAGCTTTCTATACAATAAAAGATGCGTTCTATAACGAAAAGGATTTGAATGAAACGATCTTGAAAGATTGGCACGACTGGTTTGAGAAGTATACTATTCGAATCAAAGAAGAAACGCTGTTAGATACTGAAAGAAAAGAGCAAATGAATAGCGTAAATCCAAAATACGTATTGCGAAATTATATGGCGCAGTTGTGTATTGATGATGCAGATAAGGGAGATTATTCGCTGCTAAAGGAGTTATTTGAAATGCTTAAAAATCCCTACGATGAGCAGCCAAATTTTCAAAAATGGTTTGCCAAAAGACCGGATTGGGCCCGAGATAAAGTGGGGTGTTCTATGTTAAGCTGTAGTTCTTAAAGTGTTTTTTTGATAGAATATTATATATACTAAAAATCCTGAACTCTCGTTCAGGATTTTCTTAATTTATAGATTTATCGTAGAGAGGCTTCAGTGCCTCTCTACATATTTACGATTTTTTATTCTTACCGAAATTAAATTTCACTTTTTCCACTATTTGAACTTTTGGAGCTCCTTTTGAAAATTGTTTTTTGAACGGTTTCTTTGCAGCAGGCTTCGATTTTGAAGGTGCTTCGTCGCCTCTTGATTTTTCTTCGTCTCTTGGTTTTGCCTTAAATTCGGGTCTGTCTTTAGCTCCTTCTTTTGCAGGAATTTGCGCTTTGTGTTTGGCTAAAACATCGTTTGGATTTTTTGGATTTTCTTTCGTTCCACGCAAGTGAATTACTAAAGCGTTTAGGAAATTACGCAACACTTGGTCACCACATTCCATATAATTTTCATGTTTTTCATCACGGAAAAAAGCACCCAATTCTGATTTAGTGATTCTAAAATCTACTAATTCTAATATTTCAACTATTTGATCGTCACGCAACATTAATGCTACGCGAAGTTTTTTAAAGATATCGTTATTTGTCATCATATTCTAATTTTCTACAAAGGTACGGTTTAAAAGCAATTGCACCACAATTTTAGATTTAGAAATGGTTTTGGTTCAGAATTTGAATTATTTTATCCAAATCTTCTTTTTTGTGATTGGCAGTAATAACAATTCGATTTAAATCTTTAGTGTCAGTCGGGTATTTAAAATTGGTTACAATAATTTTATTCGAAGTGAAAATTTCATTTATTCCTTCAATTTCAGGATAAATTAAAGGGTAATTTGGATCAAAATCAATTGCTTTTTTTTTAATTAAATGAGCTTCTACATAATTCAAATTGTCTTTTAATTTTTGATGCTGTTGCAAATAAATCGCTGCCGCATCAGCCATAGTTTGTACAAATGCCGCATTCATTCCGGCACTGGAAACAAAAGTATCGTGAACGGTCATTTGATTAATAAATTCAGAGTCGCTGGCAATTACGCCTCCCGTCAATCCGAAAGCTTTACCCAAAGACGCTATCATGATTTTTCTTTTAATATTGGGAAGATCAATATTCGAATAAATCCCGCAACCATTCGTCCCTAAAATTCCAAGCGAATGGGATTCGTCTACAATCAAAGTTATTTCTTTATTGGACGGAATTAAATTTAGAACTGAAAGATCGATTGGTTTTACATGAAAAGAAGGAACAGCATCGGTTAGAATCGTAATTTTTTCAGGTACGTTATCCAGCAAACGAGGATTTAATTCATTTCCAATAAAAAAAGGAATACTATTTATCGCTTTGATGGCAGTGTGTGTATCCGGAAAATGAAAAAATAAATCCGTTTCAGGTGTTAATGCTTCAACAACTAATTTTCCTGCTAACATGCCAGAAGAAAGGGTAAGAGCTGCATCCGCTTTGACGAAATTGGCTAAAAATCGTTCGCCGTTTTCGTAGGCGGTCAGTTGAATATTGGCACTTCTCGAACTTCCGTAAGCGGTTCCCCATTGTAAAATATTTTGAATAAGCAGTTTTTGGAATTCAGGATGTGTTGGTAAACCCAAATAAGCTGTTCCGCCAAAATACAAATAGTCTTCATTGTCGATTTCTATTGTTCGATCTGGAAATTGGTTGACTTTCATTTAAAATTACATTAAAGTTACACCCGTACCATTTAAGTCGGAATAGGTTATTTTTCCAAAATCGATGGTTACACCAGTTGCAATATCTTCTGCCAAAAGCAGTGCGCCGTCCATATCTACATAGTCCAATTGCGGCAATAAATGCGCAATCGCGGATATTCCCACAGTTGATTCGGTCATACAACCCACCATCGTTTTTAAACCTAATTTCTTGGCTTCCTCAATCATGCGTCTCCCGGGAGTTAATCCGCCACATTTTACTAATTTGATATTTACGCCATGAAAATGATGGTGACATTTGGCCACATCTTCTTCTATGATGCAACTTTCGTCGGCTATAATCGGTAAAACCGAATGTTTGAAAACTTCCTTGTGTCCTTCCCAATGGTCCGCTTTCATGGGTTGTTCCAAGAATTCAACGCCTAATTTTTTTAACTCGACTGCATTATTTATGGTTTCTTCCACTCCCCAACCACAATTGGCATCAATTCTAAAAATGGCATTCGTATGTTTTCGAAGTTCTGTAACAATGGCAATATCTTCTTTGGTTCCCAATTTTATTTTATAAATCGGCCACGGCAATTCCTTCATTTTAGCGACCATTTTTTCTATGGAAGCTATACCAATAGTATAATCGGTCAATGGATTTTTATCGATGGAATAATTCCATAACTCGTACAATTTCTTTCCTTTTTTTCGAGCATACAAATCAGTATACGCCATATCCAAAGCGCACAAAGCAAACATATCGTCTTTTAAATACGGATGAATTTTTGTCCAAAATTCTTCGGGTGTTAGATTTGTTGTAGTTTCAATTAGGGAACGAATTTTTTCTAAATCCTGCATCATCACCGGAACGGTTGTCTTGTAATACGGATTAGAAGTTGCTTCGCCAAAACCGGAAAAACCGTCAAGTTGCAATTCCACGATCAAAGAAGGCTGAAAGTCAATTGATTCTCTAGAAATGGTAAATGTATGTTTTAATTTGAGGTTGTATTCTCTTAAGATTAGTTCCATTTGAATCTGATTTATTTAATAACCAAGCCATAACACTGCTTTCACAAAACCATCACGCCACAATTTTTCATTGTGTTGCCCGCCTTTTACGATTTTCTTTTCATTCAAATTGAGGCAATAACATCGTTTAGTATTAATTAGGTGTTCCATCTTATTGAGGTCAACAATCATAGAATCATCGTCACCTTCCTTATCTCCGCAAAGGAAATAATATTTTGTTTTTTGCTTTTTATTTTTTTCTTCTAATTCGAAAATTTCTTTGCGGTTAATCCAAAAAGCGGGTGAAAAGATACCGGCTTTACCAAACACTTCAGGATATTTTAAAGTAGCGTAAAAGGAAGTCAAACCACCCAAAGAACTTCCCATAATTAGGGTATTTTTCTTCTTCGGTTTGGTTCTATAAGTCTCGTCAATTTTTGGTTTCAACGTTTTTACAATGAATTCTAAATAATCAGCTGCTTTTCCACCACCATATTTTTCGTTTTTAAAAGGGGTTAGTTCCTCTAAACGTTTGTCATTTCCGTGTTCGATTCCTATGACAATGACTTGTGCATTGAGACTGTCCAATTTTTCATCAACATTCCATTCCCCAGAATAGGAAGTTTTAGCATCAAATAGATTTTGGGCATCGTGCATGTATATCACGGAATATCTCTTTTTAGAATTTAAGTAATTTTTAGGTAGATATACCCAGATTTTCTTTACCGTTTTAAGTTGTGGCGCCTCTATAGTAAACGTAGAAACTTGTTTTGATATAGTGCTTTGTTGAGCTATTGTATTTGTAAATGTAAAAAGTAGTACAAGAATAAGGGGAAGTCGTTTAATCATTAAGTTATAATTTGTAATTTAATTTGGAAGGAATTTTTTAGCTAAAAATAGTAATTATTTTTATAATTTGATTTTGAATAAAATTATAATTGATGAACTTTTATTAAAATAAAGGTCTTGTTCTAGAAATCAAATTCATTAAGTGATTGATCTCTACTTTTATTTCGAATATATTGTTATTTATTGCTATCGAATGATAGGAGAAGTACTTCCCAAATTACTATCGTTCCAGTACTCGAATTTTGTTTATTTGTTAAAGTTTCATTTTACTGTGTTTTTTTATTTGGTTTAAATGTTTGATAATCTGATTTATATTTTTTTTATTTCTATTTTTCTTATATTTCGTTAATTCGTGCCAATATTGAAATTATTTACTGGCACAGTTATTGGATTTCGCAATAGTAGTTACTAATTAATATTTTGAAAAGATGAAAAAAATAAAGTTACTCGCATTATTAGGTATAGCCTTTTTTGCCACAAGCGCAATAAATGCACAGGTATCGTTTGGTTTAAATGTTGGACTTCCTACAGTAGTAGTATCAGGTCATTATGAGAGAGGGTATGCCCCTCAAAGAGTTTACAAAGAATATTACGATAATGATAGGGTCTACTGTAATCCTGGACGATATGAGAACCGGAGAGATTATGATAGGAGAAGATACGAAGCACAAAGAAGGTTTGAAGCGCAAAGAAGATATGAAGCGCAACAAAGATACGAAGCACAAAGAAGATATGAAGAAAGAGATAATCATGGACATTGCGATAACGATGAGTACGATGATTAATTACTTTTAAATTAAAATAGAAAAGAGAGAGAATCAAAATTGATTCTCTCTCTTTTTTGTATTTCCTATAGTTGTTCAAAAACAATATGAAAATCTATAAAAGAGGTCTAATTAGTGACCAATTTTTTGTATTTTAATTTAAAAGAGATATTTTAGCAAAAAATAATTTCATGGATACTTACGAAGAAAAAAGGAGTTTACTTTTAGAGATGATTGCGTTTTCTACTGTTGATGGACAATTGCATAAGAGGGAATATGAATTTTTGTTTATTGTTGCCAATGAGTTAAATATTGAAAAAGGAGGATTCAATGATTTGTTTCACCAAGAACTACCAAAATTACCAATCAAAACTGAGTTTCAACGTATCCAACAATTTTACAGATTGGCTTTATTAATGCATAGTGATGGTATTTTACACAAAAAAGAAGCTGTTGCTATACAACAAATAGCAATTGATATGGGACTTAATCCGGAGGCAACTAAACGTATTCTTAAGTTAATGAAGGAGGCACCAAATGCAATTATTAATGCCGAAGTCTTATTAAATGTTTTTCAGGAACAGCAAAACTAAATTAATTGTTCCTGCAGTCTCTTAATGTCGTCTCGTAGTTTTGCTGCCTGCATAAAATCTAATTCTTTAGCCGCTTTCTCCATTGATTTGCGTTTTTCCCTGATAGTTTTTTCAATTTCAGATTTTGATAAATATAAATTTTCAGGTTCCGCAGCAGTATTCAAAGTATAACCTAATTCATAATCAGCTAGAGGATTTTTAGTAAAGGCACTCTCTATTTTTTTATTTAAGGCTTGGGGCACTAAATTATTTTCAGTATTGTAATTAATTTGTTTGGATCTGCGGTAATTGGTTTCATCAATGGTTTTTTGCATACTGGCCGTGATTTTATCAGCATACATAATCGCTTTTCCATTTAAGTTTCGTGCTGCACGACCAATTGTTTGCGTAAGCGAACGATGACTTCGCAAAAAACCTTCCTTATCTGCATCTAAAATTGCCACCAAAGAAACTTCCGGTAAATCTAAACCCTCACGAAGTAAATTCACACCAATTAATACATCGAAAATTCCTTTTCGCAAATCTTGCATGATTTCTATTCGTTCCAATGTGTCTACTTCAGAGTGAATATAGCGACAGCGAATATTGACTTTGGTTAAATATTTAGCTAATTCTTCAGCCATTCTTTTGGTTAAAGTAGTCACTAAAACCCGTTCGTCAATTTCTGCTCGAACCTGAATCTCTTCAATTAAATCATCAATTTGATTTAAACTTGGTCGGATTTCGATGATTGGATCCAATAATCCTGTCGGACGAATTACCTGCTCGACAACGACACCTTCCGTTTTTTGCAATTCATAATCTGCTGGCGTTGCCGAAACGTAAATAACCTGGTTTTGCATCGCTTCAAATTCTTCAAACTTCAAAGGACGATTGTCCATCGCAGCCGGAAGTCGGAAACCATATTCCACTAAATTTTCTTTTCGGCTTCTGTCCCCGCCATACATGGCGCTAACTTGAGAAAGTGTGACGTGGCTTTCGTCCACCACCATCAAATAATCTTTAGGGAAATAATCCAATAAACAAAAAGGTCTTGTTCCAGGTAAACGACCGTCAAGGTAACGGGAATAATTTTCAATTCCGGAGCAATAACCAAGTTCGCGAATCATTTCCAAATCAAAATTGGTACGTTCTTCCAATCGTTTTGCTTCCAAATGTTTACCTATTTCCTTGAAATAATCGACCTGTTTTACCAAATCCTGTTGGATTTCCCAAATTGCACCTTGTAAAACATCTGGTGAAGTCACAAACATATTGGCTGGATAAATCGTCAGTTTGTCATATTTTTCAAGAACTTTAGAATTTTTTGTGTCGAAACTTTCAATTTCTTCGATTTCATCACCAAAGAAATGAACTCGATAAGCCTCATCTGCATAACTAGGATACACATCTACTGTATCTCCTTTTATTCTGAAACTTCCGGGGTTAAAATCGGCTTCAGTTCTGGAATATAAACTTTGCACTAGTTGATGCAATAATTTGGTTCGGGAGATGATTTGTCCTTTCTCAATCGGAATCAAATTTTTCTGAAATTCGATAGGATTTCCAATACCGTACAAACAGGAAACCGACGCCACTACTAAAATATCTCTTCGTCCGGAAAGTAACGAAGCAGTGGTTGACATTCGCATTTTTTCCAGTTCTTCATTGATGGATAAATCCTTCTCAATGAAAACACCGGTTACGGGCATAAAAGCTTCGGGCTGGTAATAATCGTAATAAGAAACGAAATATTCCACCGCATTATTTGGGAAAAATTGCTTGAATTCCGAGTATAGTTGTGCTGCCAAAGTTTTATTGTGTGCCAAAACTAATGTTGGCCTTTGTACTTCCTGAATCACATTGGCCACGGTAAATGTTTTGCCAGATCCGGTAACTCCTAATAAAGTTTGGAATTTATCACCATCAATAATCCCTTGAGTCAATTTTTCAATCGCTTGAGGTTGGTCGCCCTTAGGCTGGTAATCCGATACTACTTGGAAATTCATTTAAAACAAAGACAAAGGTTAAGAGAAACAAAGGTACAAAGTTTGGATTCTTTTTTCACCAAAGTTTAAGCCAAAAAAAAACCATCAACAAAAGTTGATGGCTTTCCGTAATATAAAATGTTTTTCTAGAAGCTGAAACTTAATCTGGCAAAAACAAAACGACCGTTTTGACCAAATTGAGATGTGTTTCTTGAATATACAAATTGATTTGCATTAGACAAATCGATTGAATTGTTTGAAGATGTAGTTGTTGAATAAATAACAGCTCCATTCGCATCAACTCCAGAAGCTCTTTTTGCAATTGTTTGAGGTCCTAAATTGAAAGTTGGATAAATATCAAAAATGTTATTTGCTCCTACAACAATTTTTGTTGCATTAGTAATTTTAAATCCTACAGACAAATCAGTAATGATTTTCGCTGCCCATACTGGATGTTCGTTTTCAACTGCTTGATTATTTACAACAATAGCATTGATAGTTCCATCATTATTTGCATCAGCAATGTTCGGGTCAGTTACTTTACCAAAATAGACGTTTCTCAAGAAGAAATCGAATTTTTTGTAAGAAAGTGAATTTGTTAAATTAGCTTTAACTCTTGGCACTGCTTCTTGAAGATAAATTCTTGAAGATTCAGAATAGTATCTGTTTATTTGACCTGCTGCTTCTAATATAGGTGATGCATGGATGTCGCCTACTTTTTGGGTATTAGAAATGGTACCAGACAAATCAGTTTTTAAAGATAAACCTTCACCTAAACTTATTTTATGGCTAATTACAACATCAATTCCTTTTGATTCCGTGTCAATTGCATTAGCAAAGAAAGTTGCTGCAGTTGCTCCAGCGGCATCAAAGTATGGTTTTGTAACAGCATTAGAAGTAAATTGATCGGTAAGAACTACTCTGTCATTAATTTTTACAATATAAGCATCGGCAGTTAAAGTAAGATTAGCAGCTGGTATTTTTGCAGTAAATCCAATACTGGCACTTTTAGATTCTTCTTGTTTTAATGTTGGAATTCCCAAAGCTTTTGCTACTGGAGAGTCATTGCTGAATGTTCCAACTTCAAATGGAACACCACCTACGAATTGTGTAGCTGTTGAATTAAAATAGATTTGGTGTAATGATGGCGCTCTAAATCCGGTTGAAACAGCACCACGTAAATTGATGTTATCTGTTAATTTATAACGAGATGCAACTTTGAAATTAGTTGTATTTCCAAAATCAGAATAATTCTCAAAACGAACTGCTCCATTAACTAACCATTTGTCAGTAAGATCTAATTCTAAATCAGTATAAACGGCATAACTGTTACGTCCTTTGTCAATAGCATTTGCTGGTCTGAAACCTGGGAATACTTGTGCTCCACCTGGTCTTGTAGATCCATAAAAGTCAGTAACTTTAATGTTAGCAGGAGTTGTCCCAGTAACTACGGCTCCATTGATGTCATATAGGTTATATGAATTTGGCTCACCTGCATTGATAGTGAAGTTTTCATGTCTGTATTCCGCACCAAATGCTACATTTAATCCTTTTAATACATCAAATTTTCTGTTTATATCAAAATTGGTTGTATTTTGAGAGAAACCTAAGCCACCGGCATCAAATTGAGTAGCAGATTTTTCTCTTAAGGAAGCATTAACGGTGTTTTCGATATTATAGTCAAAAGTGTTTTTTCCAAAAGTATTACTTAAATCAAAATTCCAATTTTCGAATAAAAGACCTCTAAGACCAGCAGCTACAGATACATCGCCGATTGTAGAATGAATCTCTGGTAAAAACCCATTTGGATATAAACCGGTATATGATCTAGCTTGATTTGGTTTTCTGTAAAAACCGGCAGCTTCTCCAGTTCTATAACTAGTTCCGCCAAAAGCATACACTTCCAATTTATCATTGATTGGATAAGCTGCGTTCAAAAAGAATTGGGCACTTTTTAAAGAAGATTGTCCTACTTTCATATTAAAATCTTTTCTTTCAAGACCTCTGTAGTCTAATTCTCCTTGGGTAGCATCAAAATTTAATGCTGTTTGCATTTGAGAAATAGTCGCAGCACCAGTTATAGCAGTTTGTTGCGCCGTTGTAAAATAACCTACTTGTGGAGCGTACGTTTTAATACTTGAAAGTATTTGTGCCGTATTTGGAGTATTAGTAATGTTTCCAAAAAGAGCATTAATATTAGTTCCAGCTTCTGCAGCTCTTTGTTCAACTGCGTTATAGGCATTGAATAAATTACCAGTCACATCTTTTGCTCTGCTAGTGGCATCTCTAAGTTGAAAGCTCGCGGTTGCATTGATAAAACTTTTCTCTTTACCTAGACCTGTTCCGTAGTTTAAGTCTAATTGGTAATTACCACCATCAATACCACCATCGTGGTCATTAGCGCCTTTTGAAAGATTTCCTCCTCCAAAAAGAGCAACATCTAATTTATTGGTATTTTTCTTTACATTAATATTGATTACACCTGCAATAGCATCAGAACCATATTGTGCGGAAGCTCCATCTCTTAATACTTCGATTTTTTCGATTGCAAAAGCAGGAATTGCATTTAAATCCGTTCCTACAGATCCTCGTCCTGGGGATCCATTAATATTTACTAAAGAAGAAGTATGTCTTCTTTTTCCGTTAACCAATACCAATACTTGATCTGGTCCTAAACCTCTTAATTGTGCAGGGTCAATATGATCCGTTCCATCAGCTACAGTTGTAGTGTTTGATGTAAACGATGGTGCAACCATGTTCAAAATTTGATTTAAGTTAACTTGAGGACCTTGTGAAGCAATCTCTTTCATGCTGATTACATCAATTGGCACAGCAGATTCGGTTACCGTTCTGGTAGGATTACGTGAACCTATTACAACAACATCCTGCAGTGTTTCTCCACTTCCTGTTAAAGTAACATTTACAATGTTTCCATTTACAGTTACCGATTTAGTTTCTAAACCCACATAAGAAAATTGTAAAACATCTCCCATTTGAGCAGTAATAGTATAATTTCCATCTGCATCAGTCGTAGTTCCTTTTGTAGTCCCTTTTACAAGAATTGTTACACCCGGTAAAGGTTGTCCACCATCATCAACTACACGACCTTTAATGATTTCAGCTGCTATATTTCCATTTAGAGTTGACATAAGGTCTCCATTCGTGCCCACTTTTTGGATTCCTTGCTTTTGTAAAACAATTTGATTGCTTATTTCAGTATAATTAATTTTAAGTGGTTTCAAAATACGGGTAAGTACACTTGATAATGCTTCATTATTAGCAGAAACACTCACTTTTTGATTAAATTGTGCCATTCTCGAATTATACGAAAATTTTACATTTGCCAATTTTTCAAGTTTAGTTAACGCTGAATCTAAGTTTAAATCGGTTAGGGTAATAGTTACCTTTGTATCCAATTTTCTTTGTCCTCTGATATTATTCGCTATTGTAACGCTTGAAAAAACAAGGGCTAAAACAAATTGAAATAAGGTTATTTTCATGATTCGAAAGAGTAATCGTTGTTTAAGGACGGTTTTTTTCATAATTTTGGTTTGTGTTTGTTAATATTCTTTTGTTTGGTTATTGAGAACGCAACAATTACTCTTTACAGAGAGGTAATTGATTTAATTCAAGGCGTCGGGAATGTTACAGCATTTTCGGCGCTTTTTTGTTTAAGTACTTTAATTCATAGGCTAAATAGGGTTAGTTGCATCCATCTGATATAATAATTATTTGGTTTCCATTCATTTCATAACTGCTATTGTTTCCAAGACTTTTACAGATAATTTTGAGTTTTTCTGATAAAGGTTGGTCTCCCAAAGATGTGGTAAGATAACAGTCTTTTAATTTTTCCTGAGGAAAATCAATTTTCACCAAATAAGCTTGCTCAATGGTTTTGAAAATTTGGGTAACAGGAATATCTGTAAATTCAAATCGCAATTGTTCAATATTGCTCGTAGAATGACTTAAAGATTCATCTTGCGTTATATCTGTAATTTTATTAAAAATTAAATTTTTACGCACGAATCGTAAGGCCTGATTGGGTAATAATACAATCAATTCGTCTTTTGCGTTTGCAATTAACTGGTTTGATCTTACCTTAACTTTACCGGTACGAACTACCACTTCTATATTTGGCTGATTAGCGTATGCTTTTATTTTAAAACTAGTTCCAACTACTTTAGTGACAATTTCATTAGCAAAGACAAAAAATGGTTTCTGAGGATTTTTACTGATTTCAAAAAAACCTTCACCAGATAAGTAAACCTTTCTCTCATTACCCACAAAAATTTTTGGATAACTCAATTTGCTATTGGGTTGTAATAATACGGAACTACCATCTGATAATGTTATTATTTGAGGTTTGTCGGAATTATTAGTTTGCTCAACCAGACCCTCATCATTTTCATTGATCAGTTCATTGTATGTAAGCACCGAATTTTTAGTGCCAGAATGGTGGTTGTAAAACCAACCGGATAAAAGACCTATAACTAAAATAGCAGCTACTCTTTTAAACCATTGGTTTTTCCAAAGTTTTATAACTGGTTGTGCTACTGCATTTTTATTTTCTTCTTTTGTTTCAATTTTCATCCAAGTAGCTTCTAATGCGTTTTGAACGTGCTCAGAAGATAAGTCAGTATCTGGAGTTTTCATTGCTAACAGCCATAAACGGGCTTCTTCGACCAATTTAGCACGACTGGAGTTTTCTAAAGTCCATTCTTCCCAGTTTTGTTGGTCGTCTTTGAAACACACCCATAGATGGAATGATTCATCGGCTAAAAAGTCTTCTATTTCAGTATAATTGTTACGGTGTTGCATCAAAAAAAAGGTTACAATTATATAGAGGACAGTTTTTTTACTGGATACTCACTAAATTCTAATTTTTTTTGATTTTATTTTTTGAAACCTAAAAGACAGTTGATAATAGCAGGAAAATAAGGGAAATACTTCCTTTCCAATCTTTGCGCAGGTATAATAAAGCACGATGTAAAAGATTGTTTGCTGATTGATAATTAATATCAAGCGTATGTGCTATTTGATCTACAGTAAGTTCCTGGTTGTAGCGAAGATATAAGGCTTCTTTTTGGCGAGAAGGCAAATTATTAATTAGTTGATTGAGATGTGAAACTTTGTCAGCAGTTATCTCATCGGCAATGAGATGATGTTCTATAGAAAAATCAAATAAAAATTTAATGGAATCTATGGAAGTACTTACACGAAAAATACGATCACGTTCTTGTAATCGTGTGATTCGTTTACGAACACTTGCTAGTAAGTATGCTTTTACTACAACTGAATCATTTAGTTTATTTCTATAAACCCAAATATCTGTAAAAACATCTTGTACGCAATCCTGCACCTTTTCAGGAAATGGAATAAATGAATTTCCATAACGAACTAAATGGGAATAATGCTTTTTAAAAAGTATTGAAAAAGCTTTTTCATCCCCTTTTTTTAGATTACTCCAAAGTATGGAGTCATCTTGTGTTTCGGTATGTAGTAGTTGCCTTTTCACAATTTAGTTTGGATTAGTTCATTTTTTTAATGCTAAATAACATTTGAATTGCTATAAAAAAGGATAATAAAGAGGTTCTTTTTTGTTCCTTTTGAATGTTTTTTTATTTAAAAATAAATGTTTTGTTGCTAATAATTTAATAAATAGTAAAAGAGTATCCTATTGATTATCTATGATTTTCTTAGCAAACTTACGTAAAAATATGTAAAAATTCATTTGTAGGCTTGAAAATATAAAGAAATTTGATTTTTCGCAAATATTTATATGTTTTTTTTTTGAAAATATTTTTTTAGAAGTTTAATTATTGATTTAATAATAGAAGTTTTTTATTGATGCTCCATTTAAATAAACAATTTTGTGAATAACGAAAAACAACATACCAATAAGTAATGAGTAGTATCGTTTGGAATGATTTAAAAGTATTTAAAAGCGCTTTTAAATTCTAAAATTTCCAGGCTTTCTGTTGTGCTCCGCTCAAAAAAGTCCAGGCTACAATTCGGCTTGTTTTTTGGCCTTGAGCCATGTCAATTGTTTTTACTTCAACTGCGCTAACTTTGTTTAATGTTTTATAAATACTAGATAAATTCTCTTTTTTGGAAACCAAAGTCGTAAACCACAAACAGTTCATAGGATATTTAGCACTTTCGTAAATCATTTGAGTCAGGAAACCTATTTCACCACCTTCATACCATAATTCAGTATTTTGACCACCAAAATTCAATACCGGATTTTTAGTTCGGGTATTTTCTAAATTGTTGATTTTTCTTATGGAAGATTTTGTGGCTTCTTCTTTTGAATTATGAAAGGGAGGATTACAAATGGTAAAGGTAAATTTATCCTCGGGTGTAATTATGTTTTTAAAAATAAAGCGACTTTCAGTTTGTAATTGCAGGCTTATGACATCCATAAGATTTGGATTGTCTTGGATGATTTTTTTGCAATTTTGGATTGCTTTTTCATCAATATCGGTTCCTACAAAGCTCCATCCGTAAGTCGAATTTCCTATTATTGGATAAATACAGTTGGCGCCTATACCAATATCTAAACCTTGAACCGTTTCTCCTTCAGGGATAATTCCGTTATTGCTTGAAGCTAATAAATCAGCGATATAATGAATGTAATCTGCTCTACCAGGAATGGGTGGGCAAAGGTAATTTTTAGGAATATCCCAATCTTGGATTTCGTAATGAGTTACCAATAAGGCTTTATTTAGCGACTTGACAGCTTCGGGATTACTAAAGTCAATGGTTTCTATATTGTGCTCATTGACAGAAACAAAAAACTTTAATTCAGGACAATTTTTGATTAATTGTTCAAAATCGTATCCAAATCGATCTAGATTTCTAGGATGTAAATTCGTTTTTTCGGTAATCGCTGTTTGTTTTATTTTTTCCATTTCGGCGCAAAGATAGACAATCTTTTTTTGTCAAATTACAGTAAGTGGTATAGAACGTTTTTTTATCATTAATTGTCCCGTCCTGAAATAGCGATACACAAAAAAGATCGTTATGGAAGAAAACATAAATTATGTAAAACGCACCCAACGCGATTACAGTATGTCTTTAAAGCTTCAAATTGTTAGA
>NZ_JBLNKT010000041.1:0-28100 GCF_048158525.1 Flavobacterium algoris | reverse complement strand
CAAACTTTTAGAACAATTATTAAGGCAATATTTTCAATTTTTAATAAATTTCTGCTAAATCAGGTATTCCTTAAAACAAGTAGAGGCTATCTTTTCAGACAACCTCTTTTTTATTTTTATTTAGTGATGAAGAACTTCTTCTCCTTCTTTCATTGGAACATTTTGAGGTACAAAATCCACATCATGCGCTGGATTACTGTAATCATAAGGCCAACGGTGTACTTCAGGGATTTCACCTGGCCAGTTCCCGTGAATATGCTCTACTGGTGCAGTCCATTCAAGAGTATTTGACCTCCAAGGATTCTGAACCGATTTTTTACCATAGAAAATACTACTGAAAAAATTGTACAAGAAAACCAATTGAAAAGCTCCACCAATTAATGCAAAAGTAGTTATAAGAACATTTACATTTTGTAAATCATCAAACAATGGAAAGTTAGTATTTGTATAGTAACGTCTAGGTAAACCAGCTAATCCGATAAAGTGCATTGGAAAAAACACACCATAAGCACAAACTGCAGTTACCCAAAAGTGAACATACCCTAAATTTTTATTAAGCATTCTTCCAAACATTTTTGGAAACCAGTGATAAATTCCTGCAAACATACCATAAAGAGCAGATATACCCATTACTAAGTGGAAGTGAGCAACTACAAAATACGTATCGTGAACATTAATATCCAATGTACTATCACCAAGGATAATACCTGTCAAACCACCTGTAATAAAAGTAGAAACCAAACCAATTGAAAACAACATAGCAGGATTCAATTGTAAATTTCCTTTCCAAAGTGTTGTAATATAATTAAACGCTTTTACTGCAGAAGGTATAGCAATCAACAAAGTTGTAAATGTAAATACAGATCCTAAGAATGGATTCATACCCGAGATAAACATATGGTGACCCCACACGATTGTAGATAAAAATGCGATTGCCAAAATTGACATAATCATCGCTCTGTAACCAAAAATTGGTTTACGAGAGTTAGTTGCAATAACTTCAGAAGTAATCCCTAAAGCCGGTAATAATACAATATATACTTCAGGATGCCCTAAGAACCAAAATAAGTGTTCAAACAATACCGGTGAACCTCCTTGGTAATGTAAAACTTCACCTGCTATATAAATATCAGATAAGAAGAATGATGTACCAAAACTTCTGTCAAAAATTAACAACAAAGCCGCTGATAATAATACTGGAAAAGAAACTATACCAATAATTGCAGTTACAAAGAAAGCCCAGATAGTAAGAGGCAATCTAGTCATTGACATCCCTTTAGTTCTAAGATTAATAACTGTAACTACGTAATTTAATGACCCCATTAATGAAGATGCGATAAATATAGCCATAGAAACTAACCAAAGTGTCATACCCATTCCAGAACCTGGAATAGCCTGTGGAAGCGCACTTAAAGGAGGATAAATAGTCCAACCAGCTGAAGCTGGTCCTGCTTCTACAAATAATGAACTAATCATGATTACACTTGATAAAAAGAACAACCAATAAGAAATCATATTCATAAAACCTGATGCCATATCTCGAGCACCAATTTGAAGAGGTATTAACAAGTTACTAAAGGTTCCGCTTAAACCTGCGGTAAGAACAAAGAAAACCATTATCGTTCCGTGAATAGTAACTAAAGCTAAATAAATATCATTAGCCATAACTCCGTTTGGAGCAAATTTATCACCAAGTAATATATTAAATATTTTGAATGATTGCTCTGGCCATGCCAATTGCATTCTAAAAAGCATAGACATACCTACACCAATTACTCCCATAATAATACCTGTCAACAAGTATTGTTTGGCAATCATTTTATGATCAATACTAAAGATATATTTAGTAATGAAAGTGTCTTTATGGTGATGTTCGTGTTCGTGATCGTGTCCGTGATCGTGACCTTCTGCTGACATATGTGTATACTTTAAATTTTTCTTAATAATATTATTTCATAGCTATTTTAGCAACAGCTGCAGTATCTTTAGTACTGCTAGAATCTTTCCCAGTTCCTCCTTCTGCTGGAGCAGGAGTTTTAGAAGTTTTTACTTCTTGTACTAAAGTTGCTTTTTCGCTTAACCATTTTTTATACTCTTCAGGAGTATCAACTATAACTTTCATTTGCATGTTATAATGTGAAGCTCCACAAATTTTGTTACACAATAACAAATAATCAAATGTGTAAGGATCTAAAGCAGTTTCTCCATTTGCTACTAACTCTGCACTTTTCTTAGTTCTTATAGCATTAATATTGGCAACCTTTTCAATCATAAAAGGTAAATCTCTATATTCAGAAGTAGTGTATATTGGTGTAAAAGCAAATTCGGTAACCATACCCGGAACACAATTCATTTGAGCTCTAAAGTAAGGCATATAAGCAGAGTGCAAAACATCCTGAGAACGCATTTTAAAATGTATTTTCTTTCCTTTAGGGATATGCAATTCAGAAACAACAATATCATCTTGAGAATAAGGATCTCCTAAATCAACACCAAGTGTATTAATACCTTCAATATACCTAACATTTGCTTTACCCAAAACATTATCATTTCCTGCATATCTAGCAGTCCATTTGAATTGTTGTGCGTATAACTCAATTACTACAGTATCATCTTCGTCATCAATAAACATAATGTTAGTCCATGCATAAAGACCATAAAGGATTAAACCTGCAAGTACAACTGCTGGAATAACACTCCAAATTGCTTCTAATTTATTATTATCAGCAAAATACAAAGCTTTTTGATCTTTTTTACCTCTGTATTTAAAGGCAAAATAATGCAACAAGACTTGAGTGATTGCCTGAACAATAAATATTAAAACCCAAGTGATATTCATAAGACTGTCCACAAGAGCACCATGTTCTGAAGCTGGTGTATGAAGCACTAATGGTCCCCATTTAAACAATCCATAGATTGTGAAAATATAAATGAATGCCAAGAAACCAAACATTAAATAACCTTGAACATTATTATCATTATCCGTAGCCACTTGCGAACTGTCCGAATTAGAACCTACTTGAGTTAGGTCGAATATTTTCGTCAATTGCCATAGAGCAACAGCTAATAAAACTAAAACTATAATTACCAACAAACTTGTCATCTGTTTTTTTGTTTAAATATTAATAATGAAAATGTTTACTTTCTTCTATGTATGGATTTCTTTTAGGTAACAAAGGAGCTTTAGTTAATGCCGTAAAAACAACATAAATAAATAATCCAAGAAAGAAAAGAACAGAAGCAATTTCGGAAACACCTATAAACCATCTGTCTCCAACTGTACCAGGCATAATCATATTGAAGAAATCAATATAATGACCTAATAAGATTACTACTCCAGCCATAACTAAAATCCAAGTTATTCTTTTGAAATCAGTATTAACTAAAATCAAAATTGGAAATACAAAATTCATAACGACCGCTCCAAAGAAAGGAAGATTATATAGTTGAATTCTTGTTACAAAATAAGTAATCTCTTCAGGTATATTTGCATACCATATAAGCATAAATTGTGAAAACCATAAATAAGTCCAGAAAACACTTATTCCAAACATAAATTTAGCTAAATCATGAATGTGACTGGTATTAACATTTTCTAAGAATCCTCTAGATTTCAAATATAAAGTAACCATGGTGATCATAGTTATACCACTTACAAAGAAACTAGCAAAAACGTACCATCCAAACAATGTACTAGACCAGTGTGGATCAATTGACATAATCCAATCCCAAGACATAATAGATTCTGTTACAATAAAGAAAACTAAAAATCCTGCTGATATATTAAAATTCTTTTTGTAAGAAAGATTATCAGAAGCGGCGTCTTGGTCAATACAATTTTTTCTTGAAAAATAACGATATAAATTCCAACCTGCTAGGAAAATGGCCGCTCTAACTATCCAAAAAGGAAAATTTAAATACCCAGATTTATTAGCAATAATTTTATCATGAGCAACAACCTCTGGATCCAACCAAATAAACAAACTATTAGAAGGAAAAATATGTAACCCACAAATAATAAGAAATACGAAAAATATAACCGATCCAACCGGAAGATATGCCGTAATACCTTGCATTACTCTAAATAAAACAGGAGACCAACCTGCTTGAGCTACTTGTTGTATAGCGTAAAATGCTAAAACACCCATAGCAATAAGCATGAAAAAAATACAAGCAACATATAATGCAGCCCATGGTTTATTTTGTAATTGTGTTAGAACATGAACAACATGTTCTTTGTGTTCAGCAGCTTCTTTAACTTCATCAGATTTACTAATTTCTGTATGAGCTTCAGCTGAAGATGTTGAAACTTCATGCTTTGATTCCCCATGTCCTTCATGAGTTTCAGCAGCAAGTAGCTTTTCAACTTCTTGAATATCTTTTGGTGCAGTTAAAAAACCATATCCAATTCCTAAAAGGCCAACAGCCATTAAGACAAAAGAAAATGTTTTTAATTTACTTGAAAATGTATACATATCTATTACGATCAGTTTGTTCAACAATTATAATTTAGCTTTCAGTTTTAAAACATAAGATGCTACTAACCAACGTTCGTGTTGATTCAACTGGTTCGCATAAGACCCCATTGAATTTAAACCGTAAGTTTGAACATGAAAAACACTTCCCTCAGTTATCACCCTATCTTTATAACTTGGTACACCAAGAAATTTTCCTTGGGTTACTAATTTACCTTTACCGTTTCCTTCATTACCATGACAGATACCACAATAAATTTCAAACAATTCTTTAGATTTTTCAGCATCTTTTTCAGAGATTGAATCAAGCGGTGATTTTAGATTTAATTTAGCTAAATCATAACCCGCTGTAGAATTCTCATAATCATACGGTTCAAAACCTCTATTTATTGTTCCTACTGGAGGAAGCTGACCTTCTTTACCGTTCTTAAATGCATTTGACTCTTCATAAGTTTCATAACTTACTGGCTCATACATATTGGGCATGTATTGGTAATTAGGCTTCGAATTATCATGACAAGACGAAACTAAAATAGTAATACAAATTACAAATGTTATTTTATATAGACTTTTCATATCGACAATTAATTCTTTACAATTACTTTAACTTCTACTGCCCCTGTACCTTCAAAAAAAGAAACCAATTCACTTTCATTATCATTCACAGCAACTTCCATCAAAAAGTGATCATCTGTTGTTCTAACATCTGGATTTTCTGCTTGTTTGAAAGGCCATAGCTTACTTCTCATATAAAAAGTAATAACCATTAAATGCGCTGCAAAAAATACAGTCTCTTCAAACATAATTGGAACGAAAGAAGGCATATTTTGAATATAACTAAAACTTGGTTTACCACCAATATCCTGAGGCCAATCTTGAATCATAATGTAATTCATCATCCAAGTACCAAAAGACAAACCTACTAAACCATATATAAAAGAACATATAGCTATCCTTGTTGGGGCTAGACCCATGGCTTTATCCAATCCGTGGACAGGAAAAGGAGTAAAAACTTCCTCAATATGATGATGAGCTGCACGTGTTTTTTTAACCGCGTCCATCAAAACATCATCGTCATTATAAATGGCATATATTACTTTATTACTCATGATGTAAATCTTTATTTGCTTCTCTTTCTCTTTTGTAATTATCTCCTGTTCCTTTTAATATTGTTTTTACTTCCGCTTGTGCTATTACAGGGAATGTTCTAGAATATAACAAAAACAATACAAAGAAGAAACCAATTGTTCCTATGAATATTCCAATATCGACAAACGTTGGAGAGAACATTGTCCATGAAGATGGAAGGTAATCTCTATGCAACGATGTTACAATAATTACAAATCTTTCAAACCACATCCCAATATTTACAACAATCGAAATAATAAAAGAGAACATAATACTTGTTCTTAATTTTTTGAACCACATAAACTGTGGAGAAAAAACATTACAAGTCATCATTGACCAATAAGCCCACCAGTAAGGTCCAGTTGCTCTGTTTAAGAATGCATATTGTTCATATTCAACTCCTGAATACCAAGCTATAAAAAGCTCCGTAATGTAAGCAACACCAACTATAGAACCTGTAATCATGATTACGATGTTCATCAATTCTATGTGCTGAATAGTAATATAAGCTTCAAGGTTAGAAACTTTTCTCATAATAATAAGCAAAGTATTTACCATTGCGAATCCTGAGAAAACTGCTCCTGCAACAAAATAAGGAGGGAAAATTGTAGTATGCCAACCTGGAATTACCGAGGTAGCAAAATCCATTGATACAATGGTATGTACAGAAAGTACTAAAGGAGTTGCTAAACCTGCAAGAACCAAAGAAACTTCTTCGAAACGTTGCCAGTCTTTTGCTCTACCACTCCATCCAAAACTCAATATTGAATATACACGTTTATTAAAAGGAGTAATTGCTCTATCTCTCAACATCGCAAAATCAGGTAATAAACCAGTCCACCAGAAAACTAATGAAACAGAAAGATAAGTAGAAATTGCAAATACGTCCCAAAGTAAAGGAGAGTTAAAATTCACCCATAAAGAACCAAATTGATTCGGTATTGGTAAAACCCAATACGCTAACCATGGACGACCCATATGTATAATTGGAAATAAACCTGCCTGAATTACAGAAAAAATGGTCATTGCCTCCGCAGAACGGTTAATTGCCATTCTCCATCGTTGACGGAAAAGCAATAATACGGCCGAAATTAATGTTCCTGCGTGACCGATACCTACCCACCAAACGAAGTTAGTGATATCCCAAGCCCAACCTACAGTTTTATTTAATCCCCATGTTCCAATACCTGTAGATACAGTGTAAATGATACAACACATTCCCCAAAGAAATGCGGTTAATGCAATTGAAAATACAATCCACCAATGTTTATTTGCTTTACCTTCTACAGGCGCAGCTACATCTACAGTTACATCGTGATAAGATTTATCACCTATAACTAAGGGTTTTCTAATGGTTGCTTCGTAGTGAGACGACATAATCCTTTATATTGATTCTTAATTAATTATTTTTGTACTAGGTATTTCTAACTTTAACATGATAAATCACATTTGGTTTTGTTCCAACATGCTCTAATAAATGATACATTCTTTCGTCTTCAGCCAGTTTAGTAACTTTAGATTCTTTATCATTCACATCTCCAAAAATCATTGCTCCAGTAGAACAAGCATTTGAACAAGCCGTTTGGAATTCACCATCAACGATTACTCTTCCTTCTCTTTTTGCATTTAAAATTGTTGCTTGTGTCATTTGAATACACATTGAACATTTTTCCATAACTCCACGAGAACGAACATTTACGTCTGGGTTTAATACCATACGTCCTAAATCGTCATTCATATGATAATCGAATTCACTGTTTTTGTTATACAAGAACCAGTTAAAACGACGCACTTTATAAGGACAGTTGTTCGCACAGTAACGCGTACCAACACATCTGTTATAAGCCATTTGATTTTGACCCTGACGTCCATGAGATGTTGCAGCAACTGGACAAACAGTTTCACAAGGCGCATGATTACAGTGTTGACACATTACCGGTTGGAAAGAAACCTGAGGATTATCTCCTGCTTTTTCCATTTCATTAAATGTAGATAATGAACTTGATAAACCTGCAATATTTTCTTTTCTTTCGTTATCTCCTGCAAATGTACTTTCAGAAGAATAATACCTGTCAATACGCAACCAGTGCATATCACGACTTCTTCTAATTTCAGCTTTCCCAACAACTGGAACGTTGTTTTCTGCATGACAAGCAATTACACAAGCACCACAACCAGTACAAGCATTCAAATCGATAGAAAGATTAAAGTGATGTCCTGTAGTACGATCAAATGAATCCCATAAATCTACTTTTGTAGCTTCAACTTCTTTGTGATCCAAAGATACCATTGGTTGTTCATTCCAGAACTCAGAATCTTTAGTATTAAAAATTTCTAAAGTGGTTTCTTTAATAATATCACCTCTTCCCATCAAAGTTTTTTGACCTTGAACACAAGCAAATTCATGTTCTCCGTCAGCCTTAACCAATGTTACAGATTGAACATTATTAAAACCTTTATATAATGAGTAAGCATTTAAACCTACTTGCATTTCTTCTTTCAAAGCCGCTTTACGACCATAACCTAAAGCTAAACCAATTGTACCAACAGCTTGACCTGGCTGAACTATTACCGGTACATTTTCTAATTTCAAACCATCAGTAGTTGTAATAGTAGCATAACTACCATTCAAACCACCATTCGCTACAATTTCATTAGACAAAGCATATTTCTTAGCATCAGCATTCGAAACGGTCAAATAATTATCCCATGAAACTCTTGTCATTGGATCAGGCAATTCTTGCAACCAAGGATTGTTCGCTTGTTGACCATCTCCCAATCCAGTTTTTGTATACAAAACCAATTCGAATCCTTCAGAAGCTTTTGATTGCGCCAAAGCAATAGCTGCAGCACTATAATCAGCTGAAGATGCGGAAGAAGCCGGGATAGCTCCAACAAAAACACCATCATGCAACACTTTATTCCAAGTCGAACCCGAAACAATTCCTGAAGCATTTCCTTTTAAATAATCGTAAAAAGTTCCACCAGCACCATTCAAAGACAATAAAACATCTTGAAATTGTTTGGTATTAAATAAAGGACGAATCGTTGGCTGAGTAACACTGTAAGTCCCTTTTGTCAAACTTAAATCACCCCATGACTCTAAATAATGTGGAGCCGGAGCAGCGATAGTAGCAAGCAAAGCAGTTTCATCTTCTTTTAAAGAAAAAGTAACTGAGGTTTTAACTTTTTTCAAACCTTCCACAAATGATTTACTATCTGCTAAAGTATAAACAGGATTAACACCACTCATAATCAAAGTATGAATACTTCCCGCTTTCATTTCATTAACTAATTGAGTAACTTTCTCGTTTGATCCTTTTCTTATTTGTCTTGTTCCTGAAGTACTAAAAGCTTCGCTTGCCAATACTTGATTGATAGCCAAAACTAATAATTGAGCATTTTTATCTTGAATACCTGAAACTAAAACTCCTTTTGAACCAGCAGCTTTTAATTGCTGAGCAGCTTTATTAACTTCAGATTTAAACTTATCGTCTAAACTAACTGCTACAGATGAGCCAGTTATAACATTATATATATGAATTAATGCTTGTTTTTGATTTGCAGTAGACATGGCCAAACGCTTATCAGCAGCAGCACCAGACAAAGTCATATTTGATTCTAATTGAAAATGACGAGACATTTTTCCATTTTTTGGAATTCTGCCTTGCGCATAACCCGAGTCATACCCACCACCTTGCCAGTCTCCAAGGAAATCTGCACCAACAGAAACTATTAGAGATGCTTTTGAGAAATCGTAATCAACCAATGCTCTTTCACCATAAACTGCTTCAAAAGCATCTAAAGCTTCAGAAGAAGAGACAGCATCATAAACAACATGTTTAGCATTTGGATTTTTACCAACAAATTCAGCAATCAACTTTTCAGTTGATGGACTTGCCAATGTATTGGTTAAAAGTACAATTTGACCGCCTTTTGCATTTGCATCAACTAAACTTGACTTAATTTTAGAATCAACAGCAGACCAAGTTGAGTTTTTACCTTCAATTTTTGGTTCTTTCAAACGCATGCTGTCATATAATGACAATATAGAGGCATGAATTCTGGCATTAGCACTAAATTTTGCCCCAGCAATAGTATTATTATCTATTTTAATAGGACGCCCTTCACGTGTTTTTACCAAAAGATTTGCAAAATCGAAACCATCAAAAACCGAGGTTGCATAATAATCTGCTACTCCAGGAATGATTTGTTCTGGCTGAAGCACATAAGGTATCGACTTGTGAACAGGACCTTCGCAAGCTGCAAGCGTAGCTGCCGCAGTACTAAACCCAACGTACTTTAAAAAATCACGACGTGTTGTTGACGAAGATGACAAAGCATCATTATTTCCTAAAAATTCATCAGTAGGAATTTCTTCAACAAATTCGTTATTTCTAAGCGCCTCAACAATAGAACTATTTTTGTCTAGTTCTTCAACACTTTTCCAGTATTTTTTGTTTGATGACATATATAAATATTAAAATCTTAATAATTTGATTAATAGTGGCATTTTCCGCATTCTAAACCTCCCATTTGCGCCGCAGTCAATTTGTCTACACCGTATTTCTTAGAAAGTTCCTCATGAATTTTTGTGTAATAATCATTGCCTTCCATTTTAACTTCTGTTTTTCTATGGCAATTAATACACCATCCCATTGTAAGAGGAGAAAATTGCTTCATAATTTCATAAGTCTGAACTGGACCATGACAAGTTTGGCATTCTATCCCTGCTACGGTAACGTGTTGCGAGTGATTAAAATAAACAAAATCAGGCAAATTATGAATACGAATCCATTTAACCGGCTCTGTTTTACCAGTGTATTTTTGAGTAGATTGATCCCAACCAACAGCTTTATATAATTTTTGAATTTCTCCGTCATAAAAAGCCTTAGTATGATCTGGAGTAGCAGTAGTATCAGAAACTTCAGCAATGTTTTTATGACAATTCATACAAACATTTAAAGAAGGAATTCCCGAATTCTTACTCACCCTAGCTGAAGAGTGACAATATTTACAATTTATCCCATTACTACCAGCATGTATTCTGTGAGAATAATGAATTGGCTGAATCGGCTCGTAATTTTGATCAACACCTACTTGCATTAAGAAAGCATACACAAAATAAGCCCCAGACAATAACAAAAAGATAGAAGTTACCAATACTAAAAATTGATTTCTAGCAAATGCTTTCCAAATTGGAGTAGTTGGAGTTTTTGGAGTTACTTCAATGCCATTAGCCTTAGCAACTTTAGTCAGAACATTATTTACTAAAAACAACATAACAACCAATATAGCCATAACTAAACCAAGAGCACCTAATATAATGTTATTAGACAAACCGTTTTCAGCAGCAGAAGCACCTGGAACCGCAGCAGCACCAGCCGTAACCGGAGCCTCAGCTTTTGGCTCTGACGTATAAGCTATAATATTATCAATATCTGTCGTTGCTAATTGAGGAAAAGCAGTCATTACAGATTTGTTGTTTTCTTCAAAAAGCTTTACAGCATTTGCATCACCTGACTTGATTAAATCAGAACTATTGTGAACCCACTTGTAAATCCACGCCATTTCATGTTTTGCAGCAACACCTCGTAGCATAGGACCAGTTGCCTTCGCATCTAGTTTGTGACATGCAGCGCAATTTGCATTAAAAAGCTCTTTTCCTTTTACAGGATCACCACCTTGACTTGCAACAGCCACATCTGGTGTCGTAGCTGGCACGGCTGCAGGAGCCGCTGTTTGCGCAAATAAATTTAGGGAGAAAATTAGCGTTAGCCCTAAGCCTAAATATAATTTCCTTGAGATCGAATTATGGTTACCCACCTTTTTCATATTATAAATGATTATCTACTAAAATTGGTACGATTTTTTCTATTAACAATATTAGAAAAAACTAATACATTCTTTTAAAACTTGCACAAAAATACGACTTAAGAACTATTCTCAAAACCTTAAAATAGTCTTAAATTCAATTTATATTAATTCTAAATAATATTTATTATTTCGTTTCATTCATTAAATAGTATTTTTGCATAAAAACTATCACATTATGAGAATTTTAACACCCCAAAAAGCTTTTTTTTACGCTGTCACTTTGTGCCTTACTAGTAGTTATATAAATGCGCAAGATCAAAATATCATGGTAAATCAAGACTCTAAATTTGAACAATTACTAAATGAAAAAAGAAAAACAAACATTTCTAACACTGTAAATGACCGATATAAAGTACAAATATTTAGCGGCGATAGCGAAAAAGCGAAAAACACATTAAACGAATTCAAGCAAGAATTTGGTGATATGGACGGAACAATCGTATTCAATACTCCAAATTATAAAGTTTGGGTTGGAAATTTTAAAACTCGTATTGAAGCAGAACGTAATTTGATTGACATTAGAAAAAAATACAAAAATGTATTTTTGATAAAGCCGAATAAATAAAAGATTAGCGTTAATCTGTCGAAATAATTACTTTTTACATAAGAAAGCCACTCATTACGAATGGCTTTTTTCTTTTTATCTTATATTAAATACTCCTTTTTGTGAGCTTATAAAAACCTTATTATCGAACCATTAATATATCAGCATAATAGAATACTTTAATGTCGATAACTTTATATTTCTAAGATTTTGATTTTAGAAAAAAAAAAATATATATAAAAAAACAGTAGTTCCCTTCTTTAAAACAACTGCTTTTTATTATCCGAACTGCAAACACTACAATTTGTCTTTAAATTTAAGCATGTAATCAACACAGTCAAGCAGCAGAAAACGTATACAAAAGAGTCTAGCTAAAGTCTTTTGTATTATTGAACTACGGTTTCTTGGTAATATCTTTTAAGGATAGCTTTTATATCTTCACTGCTTTTCTTGCTGCTTTTAAAGTCTTTCAAAAGTGTTGGATAAGGAACCAACATTACCTTCATTTCATTATTTGACAAAAAAGAAGGCTGTCCCGAATAACAATCAATAAGCATCGGCACTGATGAGCTATTTGCCGCAGAAGAAGCAATTGCAACACCAATCAACCCAAACATCGCCCCCATAGCAATGGCATTATTAGGGTTATAAACTACATTTTCTATATAATATTTATTGCCAATTATCTCAGTTTTAGCATAATATTTTGCACTTGCATACTTTGAGACATTTATATAAAAAATTTTTCCATCACTGAATCCGTAATAATTCAGCACTTCAGAATTAGTGGTTTTATTAAGCAAATAAAATCTTTCATTTTTGTTTACAATTTCAAAATCACTATCGTCTAGTGGCATATCGTTTAAAACATCGGCATAGGTCAAATAAATACCCTTGGGCGAAATCGCAGTTATCGTTTTACTTTTAATATTTTGATCAGCAGAAAAAACTATAGAAGCCTTATCATTATCGCTTGTTTTAATATAATTTGTAAAACACTCCTGCAAAACTTTTTTCAATCTTTCATCGTGTTTATTGGTAACATCCATACCATTACTTTCTGTGGAAGCGCTATATGTTCCAACGATATATTCAATGCCACCTTTAGATTCAATAACATCAATCATTAAAGTTGCATATCCTGTTTCAGACATTGCTCGAGTAAGTTCAGAAACATATAAGTCATTAATACGGATAGAAATTTTAGATTTGTTTTCTTGTTTTGGACAAATAACAGCGAGGTAATCAAAAAACTCTTCTGTTAAAGGTTTTTCAAAATCCGCTAAAACCTTTCGATTGAATCCTCCTTTTTGAACGGTTCCGATATTTTCTTTAAACTGTCTTCCATCGTAAACATTTTCAACATAGAAATTAAACACTGACGCTTTATCATTTTTGTCTTTTAGAGATATTTTATGATATTCCGTTTTATTCTGCGAAAACATTACAGTACTAACTGCAACAAAAAATAATGTAAGCAATTTATTCATGGATTTCATTTTTTAGTATACTATAAAAATAAAAAAATCCCGACAAAATCGGGATTTTAATTTTAAAATATTGAAATTTTATTTCAATTTCTTTTTGATCGCTACTTCATGGTACGATTCGATAACATCCCTTTCTTCGATGTCATTGTATCCTTTCACTTGAATACCACAATCGTATCCTTTAGCAACATCTCTAACATCATCTTTAAATCGCTTCAAAGCCAATAACTCTCCAGTAAAGACAACAACACCATCTCTGATGATTCTCATTTTGGCGTTTTTAACGATTTTACCATCCATAACCATACTTCCTGCAATAGAGCCAACTTTAGAAATTTTGAATATCTCTCTAATTTCCGCAGTACCCAGAATTTCTTCTTTCATTTCCGGAGCAAGCATTCCTTCCATCGCATCTTTCAAGTCATCGATAGCGGCGTAGATAATAGAATAGTAACGGATATCAATTTCTTCTTTGTCTGCTAATTGTCTTGCATTTCCAGCAGGACGAACATTAAATCCGATAATGATTGCATCCGAAGCTGAAGCCAACATAACGTCAGTTTCTGTAATTGCTCCAACACCTTTATGTATGATATTAATTTGAATTTCTTCAGTAGATAATTTAGAGAACGAATCTGACAACGCTTCAACAGAACCATCCACATCACCTTTAAGGATAATGTTCAATTCTTTAAATTGACCCAATGCAATTCTACGTCCAATTTCATCTAACGTAATATGTCTTTGTGTACGAACTGATTGCTCACGCATTAATTGAGAACGTTTTGAAGCAATTTGTTTCGCTTCTTTTTCATCTTCAAAAATATTGAACTTATCACCAGCTGTAGCTGCACCATCTAAACCAAGAACCGAAACCGGAGTCGAAGGACCTGCAACAGTAACGATATTTCCTCGCTCATCATGCATGGCTTTAATTTTACCATGATGCTTTCCGGCCAACATATAATCTCCAATTTTCAAAGTTCCATGTTGTACTAATATCGTAGAAACATATCCTTTTCCTTTGTCAAGGAAAGCTTCAACAACAGTTCCAGAAGCCGCTTTATTTGGATTCGATTTTAAATCTAAAAGTTCTGCTTCTAACAATACTTTTTCTAATAATTCTTTAACACCTGTTCCTACTTTTGCAGAAATATCATGAGATTGAATTTTTCCACCCCAATCTTCAACAAGTAAATTCATACCTGCTAATTTTTCTTTAATTTTTTCAGGATTGGCATTTGGCTTATCTACTTTATTGATAGCAAAAATAATTGGAACACCTGCTGCTTGAGCATGGCTAATCGCTTCTTTTGTTTGCGGCATGATGTCATCATCAGCTGCAATTACAATAATAGCGATATCCGTAACTTGAGCTCCACGCGCACGCATCGCTGTAAAAGCTTCGTGTCCTGGTGTATCTAAAAATGCAATTTTTTGACCATTATCTAAAGTTACCCCGTAGGCACCGATGTGTTGTGTAATTCCACCTGACTCACCAGCAATAACATTTTCTTTACGAATGTAATCCAGTAAAGATGTTTTACCGTGATCGACGTGACCCATTACAGTAACGATAGGCGCTCTAAAAACTAAATCTTCTTCTTTATCAGCAACCACTTGAATCGCTTCTTCGATATCTACCGTAATAAACTCCACTTCATAACCAAACTCATCGGCTACAATAGTCAATGTTTCAGCATCAAGACGTTGATTCATGGTAACCATTATTCCAAGTGACATACAAGTACCAATAACTTTAGTAATTGGCACATCCATCATAATGGCAATTTCACCTACAGTAACAAATTCCGTAACCTTAATAGTTTTACTTCCTTCGTCAATAGCTCTTTGCTCATCATCAGATTTCTGACGGTGCGTGTCTCTTTTATCTCTTCTATATTTAGCCGCTTTAGATTTACCACCTTTACCTTGTAGTTTTTCTAAAGTCTCTCTAATTTGATTTTTAACTTCCTCTTCCGTAGGCTCAACTTTTGCAACAATTGCAGGTCTGTTTCCTTTTACAAAACCAGGTCTGGCACTTCTATTTGCATTAAAACCACCACCACCTGTGTTAGGCGTGATTTTATTCGGATTTGGCGCTCCAGGAACTCCAGGAGTAGCAGGTGGCCTAGGAGCACCCGGCTTTGGAGCAATTCTTTTGCGTTTATTTTTATTAGCATTATTAGCTCCAATAGCTCCTGGCGCACCTGGTTTATTTGGAGTAATTTTAGGCTCTTCTTTTTTCTTTTTAGGCTTATTAAATTGAGACAAATCAATTATCTGACCTGTTAAAGTAGTACCTGATAACTTTTGATATTGAGTTGTTATCGTTTCATCAACCGGAGCCTCTTCAACTTTTTCAATTTTTACAGTTTCAGAAACAACCTCTTTTACAGGCTCTTTCTTTACTTCTTTTATTCCAACAATAGGTTTAACTTCTTTTTTGTCTGAAACAAGTTTATCTTGTGAAGGTTCTTTTTGAACTGGCTCTTTTTGAATAGCTTCTACAACAGCAGGTTTTTCAACTGGAACTGAAACTACAGGAGTCTCGATTTTTTCAACAACCTTAACAGGAGCAGGAACAACTATTGATTTTTTTGGATTGAGATCTATTTTTCCAACCTGAACAGGTCCAGCTAAAACAGCTCTCGCTTTTATAACTTCTTGTTGTTTTAGTCGTTCTTCGTCTTGCTTTCGCTTGTCTTCGATTTCTTTTTCTCGTTCCAAACGTAAAGCTTCTTTTTCTTTTCTTTTCTCTTCCCCTACTTCTTTTGAAGCCTCCTTATTCCCTTTGTCACCAGCAAACTGACCGCACAAGACATTGTATACATCATCAGAAATTTTTGCGTTTGGATTTGCTTCAATAGCAATCCCCTTATCTTTTAGATAATCCACAGCTCTTTCTAAAGAAATATTCAATTCCCTTAAAACTTTGTTTATTCTAATAATTCTCTCTTCAGACATAAAACCTTTTTATTATTACCTTTTTTGTTATTCCTCACTTTACTCCCAACTCGATACCTACCGAGCAAGAATTAATTGTAAAGTGGCATGTTTATCGTTGAAGACACATTGACTAACTGTCAAATTCTTCTTTCAATATTCTCATTACATCCAGAATAGTTTCCTCTTCTAGGTCTGTTCTTCTTATTAAATCTTCTACATCTTGTTTTAAGATACTTTTTGCAGTATCCAAACCAATTTTTGCAAATTCTTCAATAACCCAGTCTTCAATTTCATCTGAAAACTCAGTTAACTCAACATCATCCTCATCAGCTGTAGCACCTGCAACATCACCTTCACGAATAACGTCTAGCTCATAACCAGTCAGTAAACCCGCTAATTTAATGTTGTGTCCACCACGACCAATTGCTTTAGAAACTTCTTCAAGTTTCAAGAAAACCTCTGCTCTTTTTGTCTCTTCATTTATTTTAATCGAAGAAACTTTAGCAGGACTTAATGCTCTTGTTATAAACAATTGAATGTTACTGGTATAATTGATAACATCGATATTTTCATTTCCTAATTCACGAACAATTCCATGAATACGAGAACCTTTCATACCCACACAAGCTCCTACTGGATCAATTCTATCATCATAAGAATCTACGGCTACTTTTGCTTTTTCGCCTGGAATTCTTACCACTTTTTTCACCATGATTAATCCGTCAAATACTTCTGGGATTTCTTGTTCAAATAATTTTTCTAAAAACTTCTCAGAAGTTCTGGACATAATAATTTGAGGTTTATTTCCTTTCAATTCAACGCTTTCAATTATTCCCCTAACATTATCTCCTTTACGGAAAAAGTCAGAAGGTATTTGTTTTTCTTTTGGCAAAATAATCTCATTCCCTTCATCATCAACCAAAATCACTACTCTTGGACGTACATGGTGCACTTCAGCAGTATAGATATCACCTATTAAATCTTTAAATTGTTTGTAAAGATTTGTGTTATCATGTTCATGAATTTTAGAAATTAAATTCTGACGTAAAGCTAAAATTGCTCTTCTTCCTAAATCAATTAATTTCACTTCTTCGGAAACCTCTTCACCAATTTCGAAATCAGGTTCTATTTTTCTAGCTTCAGTCAAAGTAATTTCAAGATGATCAAAATCTAAATCTTCATCCGCAACGATTACTCTCCTCTGCCATATCTCCATATCTCCTTTATCAGGATTTATAATGATATCAAAATTATCATCTGAACCGTATTTTTTCTTCAATGCATTTCTAAATACATCTTCCAAAATTGCCATAAGCGTTACACGATCAATAAGTTTATCATCTTTAAACTCTGAGAATGAATCGATTAATGCTAAATTTTCCATGCGAATTCTTTAATTAAAATGTTACTGTAACAATTGCTTCTTTTATATCGGCGTAAGGTAGTTTTAGTTCTTTTTGAACCGTCTCTTTTCCTTTTCCTATTTTTTTAGGTTCTCTTGCTTTCCACGACAAAATTACAAAATCATCATTAGCTTCCACTAATTCTGCTTCAATTATTTCTGTACCAGTCTTCACAATCAATGTGCGCCCTATATTTTTCTTGTATTGTCTTACTAATTTCAATGGCGACCCAACCCCTACCGAAGCTACTTCTAAAGAGTAATCTTGTTCCTCGCGATCCAAGTTATTATCTATAAAACGACTCACATCGATGCAATCCTGAAGCGCTACTCCGTTATCGCCATCCAAATTCACAATAACCTTAAAAGCATCAGTGATAGTAAGGTCTATCAAAAAAATTGATGCCTTTTCTGAAAGGCATTCGGTCAATAACGTATTTACTTTTTCTTTAAATGTCATATTTTTATAAAAAGAGGGGACATTTAGTCCCCTCATTATCTAGATTTTAATAAATAACGGTGCAAATATAGTGTTTTTTTTATTAATTAAAAATAAACGGCAGCTGTTAAAATATTTCTTATCTTTAATACTGCATTAAAACAACTGTTTTTACATAATTTAATACGTATTGATTATGGAGCGAATTTTAGTACCAACCGATTTTTCAGAGCATGCTGAAGACGCATTAAAAGTTGCTGCACAAATTGCTAAAAAGAATAATTGCGAAATATTTTTACTTCACATGCTGGAGTTGCCAAGTCAAATGAGCGATGCTATTTCCGGAGGAAGCAGTATCCCTGAAGTAATGTTATTTATAAAAAAAGCAAACGAAACCTTCCAAAAAATCAAAGAACGACCCTATTTAAAAGGCATCTCAGTCAGCGAAACAGTACATTTCGAGAAAGCCTCAGACGACATACTATCATTCAGCAAAAAAAATAAAATCGATTTAATCATCATGGGATCTCATGGCTCATCAGGAATTGAAGAAATACTTATTGGATCCAACACCGAGAAAGTAGTTCGTCTTTCCGACATCCCTGTTTTAGTAATCAAAAAAGATATCGGTAAATTTGAAGCTAGAAATTTTGTTTTCGCTTCTGATTTTTCGCAAGAAATAAAAAAGCCTTTCAAAAAAATGATAGAATTCACTAAAATCTTTAATGCAAATTTATTTTTAGTAATGATTTGCACTCCTAACAGTTTCAAAACTACTTTAGTTTCCGAAAAAATAATGAAAGATTTCATTGCCGACTTTAATATCGAAAACTACTCCTTACATATTTTTAACGATGGCAATGTAGAAAAGGGAATTATTAATTTCTCAAATTCAATCAATGCTGATTTAATAGGTCTTTGCACACACGGCAGAACTGGACTAGCTCATTTTTTCAACGGAAGCATCAGTGAAGACTTGGTAAACCATACCATAAAACCAGTAATTACTTTTAAGATTTAATTTTTAATCCCCATCACGTCTTTAAATTAAATCTTAAAAACTACCTAAAGACCTCCATAAAAAAATATTTTTTTCCAAAAAAAAAGCCTCTCAAAAAATTGAGAGGCTTTACGTTGGTCTACAAGGACTCGAACCTTGAACGACTGCACCAAAAACAGTTGTGTTACCATTACACCATAGACCAGCATTGCTTTGCTATTGCTTAGCGAGTGCAAATTTAGAACAAATTTTAATTTGCACAAATTTTTTATCGCTTTTTATTGAAAATAATTTCCCCTAAGAACAGAAATAGCCTGTAAAATTTTCAAAAACACTAGAAACCAATCTATTAGTTTTTAATATTTGTTTTTTAGAAATTTTTGTTAATGCTCGCATCGTTACATAAAAAAACATTTTCTTTGTAACTCAAAATTTAACTACAATTTAGCACTGAAATATGGCAGCATTCAATTTCAATAAATGGAATACGATTATAGGTTGGTTTACATTTGGAATCGCATTAGTAACATACACACTCACCGTTGAGCCCACAATGAGTTTCTGGGATTGTGGAGAATATATTGCCACAGCTGCAAAATTAGAAGTTGGACATCCACCCGGAGCCCCTTTATTTCAAATGATGGGTGCCTTTTTTGCGCTGTTTGCCTCAGATGACAAACATATTGCTTTAATGGTTAATATGATGTCCGTTTTTTCAAGTGCCTTTACCATACTTTTTATGTATTGGTCATCTACAATGTTATTAAAAAAACTGATTTCTAGATTTTCTGAAAATGATAAAAACAATGATATTGTTGTTTTAGGTAGTGCCTTTGTAGGTGCATTAGCGTATACTTTTTCTGATAGTTTTTGGTTCAATGCTGTTGAAGCCGAAGTTTACGCCATGGCTTCTTTATTTATTGCTTTATTATTTTGGCTGGGTTTACGCTGGGAACAAGACATGGAAACACCAAGAGGAAACAAATGGCTATTGATCATTTCGTTAGTGGTTGGACTCTCATTTGGAGTGCATTTCATGGCTTTATTAACAATTCCAGCAATTGGTTTTCTTTATTTTTTCAAACATTACAAAGTTGTTACCATCAAAAACTTCATCATTGCAAATGTTGTTGTAATTGCCATATTACTATTTATATTCAAATTATTACTTCCATTAACAATGGCTTTCTTTGGAAAAACCGAAGTTTTTATGGTAAACGAAATGGGAATGCCATTTGATTCAGGAACTATTTTTGTTGCCTTGCTCTTCATTGCCTTCTTTTATTTTGGCTTAAAATACACCAAACAAAAAGGATTGGTATTTTACAACACTATAATCCTGTGCATATTGTTTATTTTAATAGGATTTTCCACTTGGATGATGTTACCTATCAGAGCGAATGCTAACACGGTAATTAACGAAAATAAGCCTTCGGATGCAGCAGAGGTCCTTGCCTATTACAATAGAGAACAATATGGTGTAAACCCATTATTTTACGGGTCTCAGTACACAGAAACTTTCGCAGGATTAGATAAAAAAAATCCTTATTTAGACAAAGCTCCAAACTACGAAAGAGACTACAAAACAGGCAAGTACCTTATTACAAATAATTTCAAAAATGCCGAACAAAATAGCGACGACAATCAAAAAACTATTTTACCTAGAATGTGGAGCACGGAACATGTTGCGAATTACATGAATTTCACAAATCCTCCACAATTTAAGATTAATCCAGATTATCCGTATGAAGATGACTTAGCAAAATACGGAATTGATCCAAGTAAATTAACCGAAGAAGAATACAACAAAGCCATTGCTCAGTTGAAAAATGAAGTCGAAAAAACAGTAACAGAATTCAGACAAGCTTATGCTCAAAAACAAATTGACAATGACGGCTATGTTTCATTCTTGAAAAGTTATGGCGATTATTTAATCATAGAAAAACCAACTACTGTTGACAATTTCAGCTTCATGTTCGAATATCAATTCGGCTACATGTACTGGAGGTATTTAATGTGGAATTTTGTTGGACGCCAAAGTGATGTTCAAGGAAAATACGACAACTTAGATGGGAATTGGATTAGTGGCATCAAATTTATTGATGATTTACATTTAGGTTCTCAAGATAATTTACCCTCAGATGTATTGAATAACAAGGGACGAAATGTCTATTTCTTTTTACCTTTCATTCTTGGTCTTATCGGTTTAATGTATCATGCAAATAAAGATTTAAAGAGTTTTTACGTCTTGTTAGCATTATTTTTATTCACAGGAATAGCGTTGAAAATTTACTTAAACGAAAGACCTTTTGAACCCCGCGAAAGAGATTATGCGTTAGTGGGCTCCTTCTATGTATTTGCTATCTGGATAGGATTTGGTGTCTATGCGCTATACGAAAGTGCACAAAAATATTTAGCACCAAAAATAGCCGGCCCATTACTTATAGCATCCTGTCTATTAGCAGCTCCTGTACTTATGGCAACTCAAAACTGGGATGACCACGATCGTTCTAATAGATATACCGCTGTTGCTATGGCAAAAGCATATTTAAATTCATGCGATAAAGATGCAATATTATTTACTATTGGCGACAATGATACATTCCCACTTTGGTATGCTCAAGAAATAGAAAAGGTGAGAACCGATGTAAAAATAGTAAACACGAGTCTTTTCATGACGGATTGGTATATTGATCAAATGAAAACTAAAACATACGAGTCAGATCCATTGCCTATTTCATTTGTCCATGACGAATATGTAGGTGACAAACTGGATTACGTAGCGCATATTCCAAAAGTAGAAACTAGATGGGAAATAAAAGATTTTATCAATTTTATTAAAAATCCAAAATCTACTGTTGAAATGCAAAATGGCCAAACCATTCATTTTTATCCAACCAATAAAATACGAATTCCTATTGACAAAAACACTATTATCAACAACAAGGTTGTTTCTGCAAAATACAACGACTCCATCGTTCCTTATATAGACATTGACATCAAAGGAAATGCACTATACAAAAACAGATTGATGATGCTTGATATAGTAGCTAATAACAACTGGAAAAGACCTATTTATTTTAGTGGTGGTGCCTTTGATGATGAGGATTATATCTGGATGAAAAATTATCTTCAATTAGACGGGATGGTTTATAAATTAGTCCCCATAAGAACCAAACTGAATAAAGATGATAATCAGATGGAAATGGGACAAATTGATGCTGATAAAATGTACACAAACGTTATGAAATGGGATTGGGGAAATAGCGAAAGTCCAACTATTTATCATGATCCAGAAACCCGAAGAAATAGTATCACGTACCGAATGAATCTTGCTCGATTGATGAATCAATTAATTGCAGAAGGAAAGAATAGCAAGGCTAAAAACATTATCGATTTGGCCATGACAAAAATGCCTTTGGACAAATTCGGGTATTATTCCTTGGTTGAACCATTTGCAAAAGGATATTATGATATTGGAGAAAAAGCAAAAGCACAGGAACTTCTTGAAAAACTAATGACTAAATACAAAGAAAACCTGAATTATTATATCAATCTTACACCTGTTGATCAAACCAGTATTGCAATTGATATTATAACTGACATTGAGCGCTACAGAGGCTTACTACACGTAATGAAAGAAAGTGGCGACTCTGTTTTTTACAATAAAAACAAAGTAATATTTAACACCTATATTAAAATGTTTGAACGTTTTGGTCGTGAGAAAGAATAACATTAAATAAGAATAAGACAATCATAAACTATAGCGATATTGAAAAATGTCGCTATTTTTTTTTACTTTTAAATAAAAAAAAATGAAACTTCATTGGATAAAAACGAGTTGGATTATAAAAAAATTATTTTCAAATTACGTTTGGGACTTACCCAATACTGGAAATAAAGTTTACCTCAGCTTTGACGATGGCCCTATTCCGGAAATCACTGAATGGGTTTTGGAAGAATTAAAAATACACAAAGCAAAAGCAACTTTTTTTTGTATTGGAGATAACATTGAAAAACATCCCGAAATATTCAAAAAAGTAATTAATGAAGGTCACGCAATTGGGAATCATACATTCAATCACTTAAATGGCTGGAAAACGACAACTGAAGGATACATAGAAAATTTCATGCGATGTGAAAAAAGCATTCAAAAATTCGCAATCAACCTAAAACCCAAACTCTTCCGTCCGCCATATGGAAAGATAAAAATATCCCAATCTAAACAAATACGAAAACTAGGCTACAAAATAATAATGTGGGATGTCCTAAGCGGAGATTTTGACCAAAACCTACCTAAAGAAGAATGTTTAGAAAACGTACTGTCAAATATAGAATCAGGAAGCATAATTGTTTTTCATGACAGCGTAAAAGCTTTCAAAAACTTAGAATATGTACTTCCAAAGACTTTGACCTATCTAGAGAAAAATAATTTTATTTGTGATATTATAGAATAAAAATTATTAAAATTGTTCTTGAACAATACTAATAATAGTGTTGGCGTCTAACTCTCCAGATTGTCTCCAGATCATTAACCCTTCTTTATAAATCATAAGTGTAGGAAGACCTTTTATTCGGAGTGCTTCGGCTAATTCTTGATTTTTATCAACGTCAATTTTAATCACTTTGGCCTTATCACCAAGAGCAGCAGCAACATCTCTAATTACAGGATGCATTGAAACAGAAGATTCGTTCCAATCCGTATAAAAATCAATCAACACAGGAATTTGTGTATTTATAAGTTCTCCAAATTTTGACATAAAAGCAAAAATTTAATTTTCTAAATTTACTAAAAAAAGATAATTATTCTACAAATGTAACATTTTAAACGAATTAAGCCACATCCTTGCCTTTTTTTAGTTCAATGACAGTAATTTCAGGCATTATTCCGACTCTTCCTGGATAAGCATGAAAGCCAAACCCTCTATTCACATAGACATATCGACCTACATTTTCATACAAACCGGCCCATTGTGTGTAAACATATTGCGCTAAACTCCATTTGAAATAACCTGGAATTTCAATCCCAAATTGCATTCCATGTGTGTGCCCAGACAATGTAAGGTGGAAGTTTTTCTCATGATGTTGCACTTCGTAATCCCAATGTGATGGATCATGACTCATCAAAATTTTAAAATCTTCTTTATTTACATGCTCAGATGCTTTGTTAATATCGCCCGCTTTCTTAAAATTTTGTCCCCAGTTTTCCACACCAATTAATGCAATTTTATCATTCCCTTTTTCTATAAAAGTATGTTCATTCAACATTAATTTGAAACCAATTTGTCCGTATAGATTTTTTATATCTTGAAAATTTTTCTCCTTAGCCGCCTCAGATGGCCAAGTTACATACTCGCCATAATCGTGATTTCCTAAAACCGAATATTTCCCATATTCGTGTTTTTTTATTCGGTTGAATGTTTCAATCCAGGGATGCATTTCTTTGGCATCAGTATTTACAATATCTCCGGTAAACAAAATCATATCTGAATTTTGCTCATTTACTAAATCTATCGCGTAATTTATTTTTTCAGGATTATCAAAGCTTCCACTATGAACATCAGATATTTGAGTAATAGTAAAACCATCGAAAGCATCTGGCAAATCAGGAAAGAAGATTCGTTGTTTAATAACCTTATAATTGTACTTACCAACTGTCACACCATATATTAAAGACAAAAAAGGAACTGCTGCCAATCCTAATCCAATCTGACTTACAAATTTTCTTCTGGAAGCTAAAAAAGTTATATTGTCATTGTTCTCAATAAAATAATTTACTGATCCGGCTCCAATTCTAAAGATATCTTCTCCAAGTAATACAAGCGCTAAAACCATTTTTGGAACATACACTAGAAGCACTAAACCCATAGTAAACATTGTTTGTTTAGTTTGTCCTACAGAACGGTCAAATTGCATGAAAGAATAAATAATGAATACTAATAATAGTAAACTAATAATCTGGTAGGAGACCAAAACCCATTTTACCTTTATTAAGGTTCGTAATGCTTGAAATGCATAAAGCTCAATAATAAGAAGGACTATACATAATAATAGTATGCGAAGAATCATTTTATAATATTTTATACAAAATAACAAATTAAGAAAATACTTTTAGTTTTTATTAATCAAAATTTAACTAAAATCGTACCAAATACATTACAACAACCCTTTTTTTATAAAAAAAGCTGATAAATTTCTTTATCAGCCTCTTTTTTCAATTAAACCCTATTTATTTTACTAACTACCTTTTATAATTTATTTAAACAATTTTACGAAAGTAAAATAAGAGTAATTAATTATTTTTTGGCTTTAGTTGCTTCCATTTTAGCAGGTTCAGCTTTAGCAGCTTCTACTTTTTTAGCTTTTTTAGCAGCTTTAACTTCTTTAGCAGGAGCTGTTTTTGCCGGAGCAGTTTGAGCGTTTACCATTACTGTAGTTCCTAAAACCATTGCAGCTAACATCAATACTTTTTTCATAATTGTGAATTTTATTATTAATAATTTGATTTATTTATAGATCAAATGTATTACTGTTAAATGAAGATTTAATGAAGATTTCGCTCTCTGGTAAATTTTAACTATTTATTAAGTTTTTCATTATTCGGAAAACGCAAACGAAATGTTGTTCCTTCGTCTAGTTTTGAAGTAACTTCGATTATTATATGATGAAAAAGAGCAATACTGTCAGCAATGGCGAGTCCTAAACCATTCCCTTCTTCATTAGCATCAATTCTTGAAAATCTATTGAATATCTGATCTATTTGGTTTTCATTCATTCCAATTCCAGTATCAGAAACTGACAGAAAATAATTGGAGTCTAAAAATCCATCTATAATGATAATGCTTCCATTTTTTTTATTGTATTTAATGGCATTGACCATCAAATTATATAAAAGAATATGAATTAGGGTTTTATTCCCAATAAACTGAAAATCATATTGAAGATTCATCGTGAAAGTCAATTCCTTTTCATCCATACGATCTTTCAAATCTTCATGCAAATCAGTAAGTAATTCGCCTAGATTTATAGTTTCATTAGACTCGTATTGATGGTTTTCAATCCTTGAAATAAGCAATAAATTATTGATTACTCTCTTGAGCATATCTAACGTTTTTAGAGAACTGGCAATTTTATCAATAGCACTATCGTTTAATGAATCATTCTGAAGTAAATTTTCAAATTTATTTTTTAGTAATGCAATTGGGGTCAAAAGCTCATGAGAAACATTGGCAATAAATTGTTTTTCTTTCTTGAAAAGTTCGCTTATTCGATTCATCATTTGGTTTAAAACCATATCCAATTCCTGAAAATCTGCAGAATGGGAGTTTATTGGTGTATGATCAAAAGTATCTGGTTCATTTATCCGACGAATTTTAGTATCGATAATTTTATAGAAAGGCTTCAAAAGATATTCTATATAAAAAATATCCATCAAAAAAGTAACTAATAGAATAATAACAAGCACAATTAAAACAAAAAATCGAATTGTAAAAGTTAATTCTTCAACTTCGCTCAGGCTACTGCCTATTTCAAGCTGATAGCGTGTTTTCTCATAAAGAAATTGATATTGTAAAATCCTGTAATCGCTTTTTTCTTCCTCAATTATTCGAGGCTCATTGATAAAAACCGTTTTATCTACTTCGGAATTTATTGGCAACCTGGATAATTGCAGAAATTCACTATGTAATGTAGAAAAGCTTGCGTAGGTTTCCGTTGAGTCATTTCTAACAATGAAATCATTGATTTCCTTTTTATCTAAATGTTCAATAAACTTCTGCTTTTTTTCTAATAAACTTTTATTAATATGTTTATAAACCACTTTTTCAACTAAAACAGGTAACATCATCCATAAAACCAAAATTACAAGCAATCTGGTTATAGCATTGAAGATGGTTAATTGGTGTTTTATTTTCATAAATAATTTAATCGTTTATCCTATAACCAACACTTCTTACGGTTTCAAACCATTCAATAGCAGCGTATTTTTCTAGTTTCTTACGCAAGTTTCGTACATGCACATCGATAAAATTCGAATCAGAATTAACCTCCAGAATGTCACCCCAAATATGTTCCGTTAATTGTAATCTAGTAATAACTCGGTTTTTATTTAGTACCAAATATTGAAATATATCAAATTCTTTTTTGGTCAGTTTAACTGGAATTCCATCACAATGCACTTTATAATCTTGAAGTTGCAAACTAAAGTCATGAATGTCTAAATCATTAACAACAAAACCATGTATGCGCCTAATGATAGCAAATAAACGTGCTCCCAACTCTGTTAAAGCAAAAGGTTTAGTAAGATAATCGTCTGCCCCAAGCTGTAATCCATTAATTCTATCATCGAGTTCGCCACGAGCTGTAAGTATTATGACAGCCATTTTAGATTGTATTTTCCGAACCGTTTTTAAAATCTCAAACCCACTTCCATCGGGCAATCCAAGATCCAATAACATAATATCATAATCATTGCTGTTAATTTCCTCTAATCCTGTGACACAGTTTTTAGCAATTTTACAAACATAGCCACTCGTAGAAAGAAAATCTTTCAACTCAATAGCTAATTCAGCATTATCTTCAACGATAAGAATATTCATAAATGATTTGTGTAGTAAAACTATTCAAAGTAACAACTAATGTAAATGTAACTATTTTAATAGTTATAAATTTAACTGAAAGTTGTCTAGTCCTGAAAAAACGATACAGGATTAATAAAAAATAAAAGTACAATTTTTAAACAGTAGTAAGCTCCGGTTTACTACTGTTTTTTGTTTTATAGGTTCTCATTTTAATTAT
>NZ_JBLNKT010000040.1:0-31575 GCF_048158525.1 Flavobacterium algoris | reverse complement strand
CTCTAACAATTTGAAGCTTTAAAGACATACTGTAATCGCGTTGGGTGCGTTTTACATAATTTATGTTTTCTTCCATAACGATCTTTTTTGTGTATCGCTATTTCAGGACGGGACATTCAAAATAAAAAAAACGCTAACTTTAGTAAGTTAGCGTTTTTTGTTTTTATACACAGAAATAAATTATTCAAATTCTGAAGTGAATAATAATTTGACATTCGGATATTTATTTTGTGTCATCTGAATAGTAAAATCAGAATCAGCTAAAAATACCAGTTGCCCGTATTTATCGTGTGCCAAGAATTTTTGTTTGATTCTTCTAAATTCTTTAAACTCATCGCTTTTTATATCATTTGGCTTCACCCAACAGGCTTTATGAACCGGAAAATTTTCATAAGTACATTTGGCACCATATTCATGTTCTAAGCGATATTGGATAACCTCATATTGAAGCGCACCTACAGTTCCAATAATTTTTCGGTTGTTCATTTCCAAAGTAAATAACTGTGCAACCCCTTCGTCCATTAATTGATCGATTCCTTTGTCCAATTGTTTCGCTTTCATCGGATCAGCATTATTGATATATCTAAAATGTTCTGGAGAAAAGCTTGGAATTCCCTTGAAACTCATGATTTCACCTTCGGTCAAAGTATCTCCAATTTTAAAATTTCCGGTATCATGTAATCCTACAATATCGCCAGGATAGGAGATATCCACAATTTCTTTCTTTTCAGCAAAGAAAGCATTTGGACTGGAAAATTTTAAATTCTTTTTTTGACGAACGTGATAATACGGTTTGTTTCTTTCGAAAGTTCCGGAAACAATTTTTATAAAGGCTAAACGGTCTCTATGTTTTGGATCCATATTGGCATGGATTTTAAAAACGAAACCAGTCATTTTTTCTTCTTTAGGATCAACTAGTCGAGTTTCTGAATCTTTTGGTCTTGGCGATGGGGCAATTTGGACAAAACAATCCAATAATTCTCTTACTCCAAAATTATTTAAAGCAGAACCAAAAAATACAGGTTGTAATTTTCCGTCTAAATAATCCTGACGATCAAATTTTGGATATACTTCGTCTATTAATTCTAATTCTTCACGTAATCTGTCAGCAGGTTTCTGTCCAATAATTTTTTCTAATTCTGGATTTTGAACATCTGAAAAAGCGATAGTTTCTTCGATGTTTTTACGACTGTCACCACTAAATAAGTTGATATTTTGTTCCCATAGATTATAGATTCCTTGAAAATCATATCCCATTCCTATTGGGAAACTTAATGGTGTAACGGTTAAACCCAGTTTTTGCTCCACTTCATCCATTAAATCAAAGGCATCTTTTCCTTCTCGGTCTAGTTTGTTTATGAAAACAATAATGGGGATTTTTCGCATTCTACAAACAGCAACTAATTTCTCTGTTTGTTCCTCAACTCCTTTGGCAACATCAATTACAACAATAACACTGTCAACTGCGGTTAATGTTCTAAAGGTATCTTCTGCAAAATCCTTGTGTCCCGGAGTATCGAGAATGTTTATTTTTTTGTCTTTATAATTGAATGCCAAAACTGAAGTAGAAACCGAAATTCCTCTTTGACGTTCAATTTCCATAAAGTCACTGGTAGCACCTTTCTTGATCTTGTTGTTTTTCACGGCACCCGCTTCTTGAATAGCACCACCAAAAAGGAGGAGTTTCTCAGTAAGTGTTGTTTTTCCAGCATCAGGATGTGAAATAATCCCGAAAGTTCTTCTGCGTTGTATTTCTTTTAAAAAGCTCATGTTTAATATAAAATAGTCTGCAAAAGTACTATTTATAAATGCCAATTAAAAAAATAGTATAACCTAAATAGAGTATGTGAATTTTGAATATGTATTCTGGTAACTTTTGAATCAATTTTACTATTTAATAATTAATAAAAAAAGAGGCTGTCTTTTCAGACAGCCGTTAGAATACTTATATTTTACATGTTGATTGACCAAATAGAATATCCATTTGGAGGACATTGAATTTTCACCCACATATCACCTTGAGTTGTTGGTGTCCAAGTTGAATTACCGGTAAAATCTTTAATTTGTGCATTGGCCCAGTTAGTCTGAATCCATCTTTCTTGCCAAACGGATGAATTGTTAATGTAAACCACTAATCCAGGATTTCCATTATATCCATTTCTCCTTGCAACATATTCATCATTATCTGCATACAAAATAGAAGTCGTGCCAGTAGCTTTGTTATTGTGAATCCAGATCAGGTTGTTCATTTTTGTTTTATTCAACCATTCTTCATAATCTCTATAAAAAATAGTTGGATATCCTTCGTGAGTTAAAATATATGCATACGCCAATTCTTTTTTCCAAATTTCGTCTGTGTCATGGTTTGTAACAAAAGTAACCGCTTTGTAAGGGTTTCTTTTCCACATCATATCATCATTCAAAAGAGCAAGATTATTACCGTCAAAAGCATCGTTCATTTTGTAGTAACATGCAAAATCAAATACAGAACTGTTGGCGTTGTTCGCCCAATCATTCAATGTGTTTACGTTTGAATCCCATAATTCACCAACAGAAAACCCGCCGACATTTGTATTCCAATCTCTTACTACCCAAGAACCAAAACCTTTTACATAGTCAAATCTCCATCCGTCGAATTTCATCGTGTTTTTGTAGTATTTACCTACTCCATCCGTTCTCAACCACAACCAATTTTGAACATTTGGGGCTGCATGGCATAAATCAGGAAATCCTCCGAATGCTCCTTCGTCGTTATTTCCGAATGAGTTTTTATAAAAATCTGCACTGGTTCTAGGAAATTTTCCTGAGGCTACGCCGGTAAAATTGGTGTAAGTTTGGGTTCCCGTGAAAGGATTGTTTTCTAATTGTCCACCGCTATTGTGATTAATTACTATATCAGCATATACTTGCATGTTTTCCGTATGTGCTTTTGTTATTAAACTTTCTAATTCAGTGCGAGAACCAAATCTGGTTTCGATAGAGCCATTTTGATTATAATCTCCAAAATCAAAATAATCAGTAGGATCATATCCCATAGAAAAAGCACCATTTTGAGCTTTTGATGCTGGTGGAAGCCATATAGAACCAATACCGGCATTAGACCACTCCGTCACTTTGGTATTAATGGTATTCCACCAGTTTCCACCTGAAGGCACATCCCAATAAAAAGCTTGCATCATAACACCACCTCCAGGATTAGCTACATATTTTCCTGTTAGTGAAGTAGTTGTTTTTCCGGTGTTAAATGGATGTCCATCATGATGTGTTACATTAATTACTTTGAATTGTGAAGCAGCCGCAACGGAATTAGTAGCTAGATCTTCATTTGAACTGCACGAGTAGAAGCCAATTAATAAGGCTGATAATAGATAAATTTTAAAATTTGATTTTTTCATAAAAATGAATGGTTTAGGTTAGGTAATAGATTTGGGGTTGATTAAAATTAAAAATTTTATTTTATGATAATTAATATTAATCACTAAAATAAATAGTATAAATTTATTTTTTAATATTTATTATTAAATAAAATTCATATTTAAGGCTAATTTATATAAATTCTGATAGTTTACGTGTAAGTGGTATTTTATTTAATCACGAAAACGTTGTAGTGTTGAGAACTTTCTATTATGTTCTTGAAAATGATGATTTTAATTGATTTTTTAGTTGTTGTCTAGGTGCTTTTTATGAATGTTTTTTTTGAAGCCTAAAACCAAGATGAAAATAAATACTGTAAAGGGATAGTAAACGAAAAAATTAAAATAATAATAAGTTTGAGTGATTGCTGCTTTATGTGAATTAGCAAAGGTTATTTTCATATCAATTAATTGATCTGAAAAGTAAGTTTCTAAAAGAATTAAGAAGTTAATAAGTCAATAAAGAAATGCGTTAATAAATTTTTGTTAATACTAGTATGTAAACTTGTATTATGTAATTGAATTGTTATTTTTGTTGGTTATAAGTTAAAAGAATAGTAAGTAATTGTATTATAAAATCAATTCGTTTCTTGATTCTTAAAGTGTATATTTGGCCAAAATTAATGAGGCTTTTATTAAGAAGATTTAAAGACAAGAAAACAACGATACGTTACGATAAATAAATTTAAAAAATGCCATTAAAAAAAATACAAATGAAGTCTATAAATAATAAAATTGCGCTTGCCTTTTTTCTTTTACTTTTTTCATGTTCAATAGTAAGAGCGCAAGAAATTATAAAAGATAGTGCAGTTGTTTCTACAAAAAAAGTCCAATCCAATCAAAAACAAAAAATTGACGGTGTCATTGCTACAGTTGGAGATTATATCATTTTAGATTCAGATATTGATAAGGGCTATTTAGAAATCTCAAGTCAGGGAGGTTCTATAAAAGATGTTACAAGATGTCAGATGTTAGGGAAATTATTGGAAGATAAATTGTATGCACACCAGGCAATCCAAGATAGTATTAAGGTTACGGACACTGAAGTAAAAGGAATGATGGATGATCGATTGAACTATATGGTAGAGCAATTAGGATCTTTGGAAAAGGTGGTGAAGTATTATAAGAAAAATAATGAAGAAGAGTTTAAAACTTATTTCTTTGATGTTTTGAAAGAGCAGAAGTTAACTTCAGAAATGCAAAAAAAGATTGTTGATGCTGTAGAAATAACTCCAGAGGAAGTTCGTAATTTTTTCAAAAAAATACCTACAGTAGATCTTCCAGTTTTTGGAGCCGAAATGGAAGTGGCACAAATTGTAATTACGCCAAAAGTTACCGATGCAGAAAAACAAAAAGTGATTGACAAATTAAATGCTTTCAAAAAAGAGTGTATGGAGGGAGCTAGTTTTGCAACAAAGGCAGTTTTATACTCTCAAGATCCAGGTTCAAGCTCTAATGGAGGTTTTTATAAAATGAATCGTAAAACCCCATTTGTAAAAGAGTTTAAAGATGTAGCGTTCAGTCTTGCTGAGGGAGAGATATCGGCTCCATTTGAAACAGATTTTGGATTTCATATTATTTATGTAGAAAAAATAAAAGGTCAAGAGGTTGAATTGCGTCACATATTATTGACGCCAAGTGTTTCTGATGAGTCATTGAAAGATGCTAAAGAAAAAATCACTTTGATTAGAAAAAAAATAATGGATAAGGAAATTACTTTTGCAGAAGCGGCAAGAACTCAATCTGATGAAAAGGAAACCAGAGTAAATGGTGGAGCTTTAATCAATCCAAAAACACAAGACACACGTTTTGAATTAACAAAGATGGATCCTAGCTTATATGGTCAAGTTTCAAATTTGAAAGAAGGAGAAATTACAGCGCCATTCATGGAAGATGTACAAGGAAAGAAAAAATACAAATTAATTACTGTAACCAATAGAATAAACGAACATACAGCTGATTATGCTAAGGATTATGTTAAGATAAAAGATTTAGCATTAAAAGAAAAACAAATCAAAGCTATCGGAAAATGGTTTGATGATAAAATCAAAGAAACGTATATTAAAATCATTGGAGAGTATAGAGATTGTACCTTTACAAACAACTGGTTGAAAAAATAATTTTTATAAAATAAATAAAAAGAGTTAGCTTTATGAATTCATATCGCTAACTCTTTTTAATTTAAAATACATTCTAAAATGTCTGACGTAGCAGCAATACATAACTTAGTTCAAAAAAGAAATGAACTAAAAAGCGAAATAGCAAAAATCATTGTAGGTCAGGATGCGGTGGTAGATCAAATTTTACTTTGTATTTTTTCTGGAGGTCATGCGCTTTTAGTGGGAGTTCCCGGATTAGCAAAAACATTGATGGTAAATACTTTGGCGCAAGCCTTAGGGCTTGATTTCAAAAGAATTCAATTTACGCCTGATTTGATGCCATCGGATATTTTGGGAAGTGAAATATTAGACGAAACCCGAAAATTCAAATTTATAAAAGGACCTATTTTTTCGAATATTATTCTGGCAGACGAGATCAATAGAACCCCGCCCAAAACACAGGCAGCTTTACTGGAAGCGATGCAGGAGCGTTCTGTTACCATTGCAGGAGAGAATTATAAATTGGATTTGCCTTATTTTGTTTTGGCAACCCAAAATCCTATCGAGCAGGAAGGAACGTATCCTTTGCCTGAAGCACAGTTGGACCGATTTATGTTTGCTATAAAACTGGAATATCCTTCTTTTGCAGAAGAAGTTCAAGTGGTGAAACGCACGACTTCCGATTTAAACAATACCATAAATCCATTGTTTACGGCACAGGAAATTATTGATTTTCAGCAGTTAATTCGCAGGATTCCTGTGGCTGATAATGTGATTGAATACGCAGTAACGCTGGTGAGTAAAACGCGTCCTGATAATCCGTTGTCGAATGAATTTGTAAAAAACTATTTAGATTGGGGAGCGGGACCAAGAGCTTCGCAAAATTTAATTTTGGCTGCCAAAGCCAATGCTGCTTTCAACGGAAAATTTTCACCGGACATTGAAGATGTAAAAGCGGTGGCTACCGGAATTTTGCGTCATAGAATTATCAAAAATTACAAAGCTGACGCCGAAGGAATTACTGAGGAAATGATTATTGATAAATTGATATAATCAGTATTTCGCTAATTTAGAAAGATAATGTGTTTAAAATAATCATTTAATATCGCATTGTTGTAACATTCAATTTCGACTTTGTTAGAAAAAAGAAGCTATATTATTGATTTTTTATTATTTAATATAAAAAACTATTGTTTTCTCAATTTAATGCAGTGTAATCTGTTTTTTTACAATAATAATTTTTCAAAAGGCTGCGTCTATTAAATTTTTTTAATTCTCATCTTTAATTCTTAAATTTGCGCTACAAATAAAAAAAAAACTAATATTATGGTTTTTTTATTTTGAAATAATCAAGGAAATATGCCATATAACATTGAAAATACATCATTATGAACACTTATAGCGATTACATCAAGGAGATTGAAGAACGAAAAATTCAGGGACTTCATCCCAAGCCAATTGATGGTGCCGAATTGTTAAGCGAAATCATTACGCAAATTAAAGATTTAGCTAACGCAAATAGAGTTGATTCTCTTAAATTCTTTATTTACAATGTTGTTCCAGGAACTACTCCTGCTGCTAATGCGAAAGCTAAGTTTTTAAAGGAAATCGTTTTAGGTCAATCAGTAGTTGCAGAAATTACTACTGCTTTTGCTTTAGAGTTATTGTCGCATATGAAAGGTGGAACTTCTATAGCCGTTTTACTTGATTTAGCTTTAGGTGATGATGTTGCTATTGCAAAAGATGCTGCTGCCGTTTTAAAAACACAAGTTTTCCTTTATGAAGCAGATACAGATCGTTTAGAAGCAGCTTTCAAAAGCGGTAACGAAATTGCTAAGGATATTTTAGAAAGCTATGCTAAGGCTGAGTTCTTTACTAAATTACCAGAAATAGCAGAAGAAATTAAGGTAGTTACTTTTATTGCTGGTGAAGGAGATATTTCAACTGATTTACTTTCTCCAGGTAATCAAGCGCATTCAAGATCAGATCGTGAACTTCATGGTAAATGTTTAATTTCTCCTGAAGCACAAGATGAAATCAAAGCACTACAAGCGCAACATCTTGACAAAAGCGTGATGTTGATTGCTGAAAAAGGTACTATGGGTGTGGGCTCATCAAGAATGTCAGGTGTAAACAACGTGGCACTTTGGAGTGGAAAACAAGCAAGCCCATATGTTCCATTTATTAATATTGCTCCAATCGTGGCAGGAACAAACGGTATTTCTCCTATTTTCCTAACAACTGTTGATGTTACTGGTGGTATTGGTCTAGACCTTAAAAACTGGGTAAAAAAATTAGATGAAAATGGTAACGTTCTTCGTAATGAAAGTGGTGACCCTATTCTAGAGGAGGTTTATTCTGTTGCTACTGGTACTGTTCTTACAATCAACACAAAAACAAAGAAACTATATAACGGCGACAAAGAGTTGATTGATATTTCTAAGGCATTTACGCCTCAGAAAATTGAATTTATAAAAGCGGGAGGTTCTTACGCTATTGTGTTTGGAAAAAAATTACAAACATTTGCATCAAAGACTCTAGGTATTGATATCGTGCCTGTATATGCTCCGTCAAAAGAAGTTTCTGTTGCTGGACAAGGTCTTACGGCTGTAGAAAAAATATTCAATAGAAACGCGGTTGGTTCAACTCCAGGTAAAGTGTTACACGCTGGTTCAGATGTTCGTGTAGAAGTGAATATTGTTGGTTCACAAGATACAACTGGTTTAATGACTTCTCAAGAATTGGAGTCTATGGCTGCTACTGTGATTTCGCCAATCGTTGATGGTGCTTACCAATCAGGTTGTCACACTGCTTCGGTATGGGATAATAAATCTAAGGCAAATATTCCGAGATTGATGAAATTCATGAATGACTTCGGACTGATTACAGCTCGTGACCCGAAAGGCGTTTATCACTCCATGACTGATGTAATTCACAAAGTACTTAATGATATTACTGTAAACGAGTGGGCCATTATCATTGGTGGTGATTCGCATACAAGAATGTCTAAAGGTGTTGCTTTTGGTGCTGATTCAGGAACAGTTGCTCTTGCACTTGCTACTGGAGAAGCTTCAATGCCAATTCCTGAATCTGTGAAAGTAACATTCAAAGGAGAGATGAAGAGTTACATGGATTTCCGAGATGTAGTTCATGCGACACAATCTCAGATGCTTAAGACATTTGGTGGAGAGAATGTCTTTCAAGGAAGAATCATTGAGGTTCACCTTGGAACTCTTAATGCGGATCAAGCATTTACGTTTACGGACTGGACTGCAGAAATGAAAGCCAAAGCTTCGATCTGTATTTCTGAGGATTATACCTTGATTGAATCTTTAGAGATTGCAAAAGGTAGAATTCAGATCATGATTGATAAGGGAATGGATAACAAAAATCAAGTTCTTAAAGGACTGATTGCTATAGCTGATAAGAGAATCGCCGAAATTATATCAGGTGAGAAACCAGCGCTAAGACCGGATGCAAATGCTAAGTATTACGCTGAAGTTGTTGTTGATCTTGATCAGATTGCTGAGCCAATGATTGCAGATCCAGATGTTAATAATGCTGATGTTTCTAAAAGATATACTCACGACACGATTCGACCTCTATCTTTCTATGGAGGAGTTAAAAAAGTAGATCTTGGATTTATTGGTTCTTGTATGGTTCACAAGGGAGATATGAAAATCCTTGCTCAAATGCTTAAGAATATTGATGAGCAAGAAGGTAAAGTAGAGTTCAAAGCGCCACTAGTTGTAGCTCCTCCTACTTATAATATTGTTGATGAATTAAAAGCAGAAGGTGACTGGGAAATTTTACAAAAATACTCTGGTTTCGAATTCGACGATAATGTTCCTAAAGCTTCGGCGCGTACAGCATACGAAAATATGTTATATCTAGAACGTCCGGGTTGTAACCTTTGTATGGGTAACCAAGAAAAAGCTGCTAAAGGAGATACAGTGATGGCAACGTCTACTCGTCTTTTCCAAGGAAGAGTCGTAGAAGATACTGAAGGTAAAAAGGGAGAATCATTACTTTCCTCTACACCAGTTGTAGTTTTATCTACAATCCTTGGTAGAACTCCAACAATAGAAGAATATAAAACTGCAGTAGAAGGAATTAATCTAACTAAGTTTGCGCCTTCTCATAAGTTATTAGTTAAATAATTCACATAATTAGTTAATTATAATTTAAAAGCCTGAGTCATTAGACTCAGGCTTTTTTTATACTCTATTTTTTTGTATCTTGTATTTTTAAAATAGAATAGTAACAATTATATATAAATCTTATGGCTTTTGATATTGAAATGATTAAAAAAGTGTATGCGAACATGACTAGTCGTGTTGATGCAGCACGTGAGATAGTTGGTCGTCCACTTACTTTAACAGAGAAAATTTTATATAGTCACCTTTGGGATGGTGTAGCTAAGCAAGCATACGGAAGAGGAGTTGATTATGTTGATTTTGCTCCGGATAGAGTAGCCTGTCAAGATGCAACAGCTCAAATGGCTTTATTGCAATTTATGCACGCTGGAAAGAAAACAGTTGCTGTTCCAACAACGGTTCACTGTGATCATTTGATTCTGGCTAAAAATGGAGCTGAATTTGATTTAGCTGCAGCAAATACACAATCAAAAGAAGTTTTTGATTTTCTTTCTTCAGTATCTGATAAATATGGAATTGGTTTTTGGAAACCAGGTTCAGGAATTATTCACCAAATCGTTTTAGAGAACTATGCGTTCCCTGGAGGTTTGATGATTGGTACCGATTCACATACTGTAAATGCAGGTGGATTAGGGATGCTGGCCATTGGTGTTGGTGGAGCTGATGCTGTAGATGTAATGTCAGGAATGTCATGGGAATTAAAATTTCCAAAATTAATAGGTGTAAAATTAACTGGAAAACTTTCTGGTTGGACTGCACCAAAAGATGTTATCCTTAAAGTAGCTGATATTCTTACTGTAAAAGGGGGAACGGGAGCTATTGTTGAGTATTTTGGAGAAGGAGCCATTTCAATGTCATGTACTGGAAAAGGAACTATTTGTAATATGGGAGCCGAAATTGGTGCTACCACATCTACATTTGGGTATGACGAGTCGATGCGAAGATACCTTTCTGCAACAGGTCGTCAAGATGTAGTGGATGCTGCTGATAAGGTAGCACCTTACTTAACTGCCGATCCAGAAGTGTATGCAAATCCAGAAATGTATTTTGATCAAGTTATCGAAATCAATCTTTCTGAATTAGAGCCACACATCAATGGTCCTTTTACTCCGGACAGAGGTACACCCGTTTCTAAAATGAAAGCAGAAGCTGCTGCTAATGGATGGCCTTTGAAAGTGGAATGGGGATTAATCGGTTCTTGTACGAACTCTTCTTACGAAGATATGGCTCGTGCAGCGTCTATCGTAAATCAAGCCGTTGAATTAGGGATCAGTCCAAAAGCTGAATTTGGAATCAATCCAGGTTCGGAACAAATTAGATATACAATCGAAAGAGACGGAATCATCGCTACTTTCGAAAAAATGGGAACCAAAGTATTTACAAATGCTTGTGGACCATGTATTGGACAATGGGATAGAGCAGGTGCAGATAAAGGAGAGAAAAATACAATCGTTCACTCTTTTAACCGTAACTTTTCTAAACGTGCCGATGGGAACCCAAATACACACGCTTTTGTAACTTCGCCAGAAATGGTTGCTGCTTTAGCAATTTCAGGTCGTTTGGATTTTAATCCTATTACTGATACTTTAATCAACGATAACGGAGAAGAAGTAAAATTAAGCGCTCCTTATGGTGATGAATTACCTAAAAAAGGATTTGCTGTAGAAGATGCAGGTTTTCAAGCACCGGCTGCGGATGGATCAGGAGTTCAAATTGCAGTTAGCGCAACTTCAGATCGTTTGCAATTATTAGCACCATTCCAACCTTGGGACGGTAAAAATATTTCAGGAGCTAAATTATTGATTAAAGCTTTCGGGAAATGTACTACTGACCACATCTCTATGGCTGGTCCATGGTTGCGTTTCCGTGGGCACTTAGATAATATTTCTAACAATATGTTGATAGGAGCAGTTAATGCTTTTACAGATAAAACCAACTCCGTTAAAAATCAATTGACTGGTACGTATGATGCAGTTCCTGCAGTGGCACGTGCTTATAAAGCGGCTGGAGTTCCATCTATTGTTGTGGGAGATCACAATTATGGCGAAGGATCTTCTAGAGAACATGCTGCTATGGAGCCTCGTTTCTTAGGTGTTCAAGCGGTACTGGTAAAATCATTTGCTCGTATCCACGAAACAAACCTTAAAAAACAAGGTCTTTTAGGACTAACATTTGCTAACGAAGCCGATTACGATAAAATCCAAGAAGATGACGTTATCAACTTCACAGACTTAGTAGATTTTGCTCCAGGAAAACCTTTAACATTAGAATTCGTTCACGCGGATGGAACCAAAGATATCATCTTGGCAAACCATACCTACAACGAAGGACAAATTGCTTGGTTCGTCGCTGGTTCAGCATTAAACTTAATTGCTGCTGCTAGTGTAGTCGCATAAGTAAATTAAATATTTTATTCAAAACTCTCAAGGTAACTTGGGAGTTTTTTTGTTTCATGGTTTTTTTCGAAGAGCGGTAGTATTCATTTTAAATTCTATTAATCGTAAGTTAAAGTATTGATAATAAATATTTTGTGTTTTAAGGTAATTGCGCTATTTTGTATCTTTAGTCACTATTAATTTTAAATCTAATTGCGATGAGAATGTTAGTTAATGTTATCTTCCCTATTGAGCCTTTCAACTCAATGGCTAGAAATGGTACAGCAGGTGAGATCATCAGTCGAGTGATTGAAGATATTAAACCAGAGAGTATTTATTTTTCTGAACAAGACGGTAATCGAGGTGCGGTTATGGTAGTTGAAGTTCCTGATGCTTCCGCGATTCCATCAATTGCTGAACCTTGGTTTTTAAATTTTGAAGCCAATTGCGAGTTTAGGATAGCAATGACTCCTGATGATTTAATGCGGGCTAACCTTAGTAAACTTGCAGAAAAATGGCATGATGTTCATGTAATGTAAAGAAAGCGAAAGAACTAAAAGTACCATTTCATATAAAATGGGGTGGTTTTTTTGGAGCTATTTCCTGCTGACCGCTTCAAGCTTTTTTATAGAATTGCTTTTTTCCAAGATAAAAAAGGAGCTTCCGCTGGTCGCTCTTTTTTCTCAGGAAAAAAATGCAATTCCATTTCAAAAGGCTTTCCACTTTCATCAGGGCTAGAAATCGGGGAGACGATTTCTTTTGGATTTTACGATTTTAAAAAAAAGAAGTGAATACTGTCATTTTAAATAAAATGGAATTTTTTGTTCAAAAAACACCTAAAAAATGCTGAAAAATAGGCGTTTTCTTTTTTTTTACACGTTAAAATCAAAAAAAATATTGTTTTTTAAATTTTATAACTTAAATTAGCTTTTTTGAAGATAAATTTTTCAGCGAAGCCTTTTTTTTGATTGTAAATACAAATCAGCACTTCATCAGAATATTTATTTTAAGCGCAACAATACAGGAGGTTTGTATTGCGTTACAGTTTAAGTTGCTTTTGCAATGTGAACAAAAAAACCAACTAGATTTTAAAATAAAATAGTAGTGCCCTCTTTTTTGAAAAGATATGCTATTTTTTTATGAATTTTTAAAAATAAAGATAGTTGCAAGAAACCTAGCGAGATTTAATAATTATATCCCGAAATCGCTAAGGAGAATAAAATGGGGTAAGTAATTTGAAATAAATGAATATGAGTTTAAGATTAGTTGTAACATTGTTTTTATTGAATAGTATGGTGCTTTTTTCTCAGGAAAGTACTAAGAAACATACCATCTTAAAAGGGGAAACCATTTCGAGCATTGCAGAGAAATATGATGTAAAACAAAGTGAAATCTATAAACTAAATCCAAAAGCCAAGAATCTATTAAAACTCAATTCAGTATTATTAATCCCTGTTACTGCTCCAAAAAATGCCAATACCAAATCTAAGATTGCAACAAATTATCAAGAGAAAGAACATGAAGTACTTGCCAAAGAAACACTTTACGGAATAGCAAAACAATACGGAGTTACAGTAAAAGAATTAAACGAAGTCAATCCTGCATTAGAAACTTCAGGATTAAAAATAGGTCAAAAAATTGCAATTCCCGGCAATGCAACTTCAACTGAAATCGCAGTTGTTCCCCAAACAAAAAAGTCTTCACAAAAAGCATCAATAACAGTAGAACCTCAGATTACTGAAACTGAAAATTCCATTACAGAAGTTACATCAATTGAAGTACTGCCAAAAGAATCTAAATATTCTATCACAAGAAAATACGGAATCACTATTAAGGAATTAGATAAAGCCAATCCAACAATAGGAGTTAAGTCACTAAGAGTAGGGCAAAAAATCAATATTCCTACAAGCGCAATTTTAAAAACTGAAATAGTAGTTGTATCTCAAGAAGAGAAAGTATTGGTTCAAGAAGAGCCTAAAGTTATTCCTCAGCCGATAATTTTACCAAAATCAGAATTAGCCGTTGCAGCACAACAAATCGAAACTTCTAGTACTACATCTGAAAATATTGTTCGGGAAGTGTTACCAAAAGAAACCAAATACGGCATTGCAAAACAATACGGAATTACGGTTCAGGAACTGGAAAAGCAAAATCCTGAAATTAAAAATAAGCTACGTGTTGGGTATAAATTAAATATTCGGTCAGCTAATAGTAATACAACTAATGAAAGTGTAGCTGTTTTAGATGCGGAAAATACGACACATGAATTTACAAATACTGATAACGATAACGAGAAATACAAAAATGTTGAAAACAATAATTGGGAATTCAAAAGTTTTGTAAAACCGGCTTCGAATCCTAATTTTTTAGATGAATTGATTGAAACAGCTTCATCTAATATCGGGACTAGATACCAGTCAGGTGGAACTTCAAAATCGGGTTTTGATTGTTCCGGTTTGATGTGTACTACTTTTGGCGCTTTCGATATTAAATTACCTAGAACTTCCTTAGAGCAATCTCGTTTAGGAGTTGTAGTCAATACTGAAGATGCTCAAAAAGGCGATTTAATTTTCTTTAAAACTAATGGCAGAAGCCGTATCAATCATGTTGGGATGGTAGTTGAAGTTTGCGATGGGGAAATAAAATTCATTCACGCCTCAGTAGGTGGAGGAGTAGTGATTTCATCTGTTAAAGAGAAATATTATGAAAAAAAATTAACTCAAATCAATCGCGTTCTACAATAATCAAACTTTAGAAAAGATAATTACTTCTTATATAATGGAAACTCCTCAGGTAACTGAGGAGTTTTTTTATTCCTTGTTTATTCATTTTATTTAGCTCAAAAGAAAACTGAAATCTATGATACAAAGTTGCACAACATACGCGAAGAAAACATTACATAATTTAAAAGAAAACTATCATCTTTCACACCTCTTATTAAAAGAGGTGTGTAGTTTTTGTTATAATGGTAGTGAAATAATAATTTTTATAGCTTCTCTTGGCTATATTTTTAACTAAGTAGGAAAGGTGTAGAATTTACTGTTTACTCCTGTTTTACGCTGTTTACTTCAATCCAATAGCCATCAGGATCCTGGAAATAAACTTGTTTAATGCCATCAGCGCGAACCATAATTTTATGAAGCTCTCCGGGCCAGTCAGAATAAGTGATGTTTCTATTTTCCAGTACCTTTACCAATGCGTCAAAGTTGACGGTTTTGAACGCAAGATGTACTGCTTTATTTATTGTAACGGGTTCTTTAATAGTAGAGACTAAGTGCAACTCTTTTCCATCTCCTAAAGAAATCCAACGAATGCCTTCTTTTCTGGTAAGATTAGTAATTTCTTGAAGCTTCAAAACGTTAGTATAAAAATCTACAGATCGATCCAAGTCTTTTACTGAAAGTGCCGCATGATCCATTTTTAAAGTAAAAGAATCCTGCGCCCAGATAGATCCGGTAAATATAAAGGTAACTACTAATAATGTTAATTTTTTCATTGGTTATTTATTTGGTTTTTCGTTAGGTAAATTTTTTTGACTTTGTGTCAGCAGCTAAAAGTACGTAATAAATTATTCTTGTTAAAATTTTAAAATAATAAACCTGGCATTTAGTTTAGTCATTTGTCAGGTTTTAATAAAATAAATTAATCTTTTGAGTTTACGGTTTTTTGTACGTTGGAATAATATATCCGAACAATCCATGTTCTTCCTGCAGTGAAATATATTCGGTTGTGTGCTGTCATGTCCGTGCGATTTGTGTGTAATCGATTTGGTGTCAGATTTAATTTGTTTCAGTTGACGACTATTGCGTCCTAATTTACATTTTATATAATATAGAATTAATGTAAATTAGCCTTTTGCAACATAAAAAAATCGCTATTTCTATACCGTCAGGATATATTTTGCAATCTTTGGACTCAAAAAAATTAAAAGACTTTATGAGTAAGACAAAATTAATAGTTAATCGCAATGGATCTATAAAAATAGAAGGTGATTTCGAAATAATGGACAGTGAAGGAAATGTTTATGGACTGGAAGGAAGAACCGCGTTGGGTATTTGTCGTTGTGGATTGTCATCCAACAAGCCTTTCTGTGATGGTTCACACCGAAACAATTTTGAACATGAAGCAGAAGCTTTTGACTTGCCACCGATGAAAACTAAGTAAGAAATATCGTTTTTTACTTTCAATCAATAAAAAAAGCTACTTCATTGTAGCTTTTTTATGTTTTTGTGATGTCTCCTCATTGTGGGCACTGAAAAGATTTCTGCGCTATCGGGGTTGCTTGCTGATTTTTGGCAAAATATCTATTTCTAATATCTCAATTAATTTTAGAACATCTATATCCTCTTTTTTATATCCACCAGTATTTTTTGATTTATCAAATGCTCCAACTAAATTTAGCTTTAATGTATTTGAATTTTTCCATAAAGCTGTTTGTTGCTCGTAATTTAAATTATATTCATAATTTTGAATACTAGATTTTTTAAATAGAAGTGTAATATAGTATTTGTATCCATCTTCCTTGGAGCCTGTTGTGTCAGTTATTTGATATGTAATTCGTGAATCCGATAATCTTAAATTAAGCAATGATTTTTCTAAATTTAATTTTGAAATAGGATAATTATATTCTTGAAGTGGTTCAAATGTTGAGCTAATTTGAAGAATGGGATACCCCAAATAAAAGATTATCATTGAAAATAATATTCCTATTAAAATTAAAATTATTTTTAAATACTTCATGTTTTTGTTTTTCCTGTCTGTTTTGGTTTGCTACCAATGAATACTTAGTAAGAAATACCGTTTTCTAATTCAATCAATAAAAAGAGCTACTTCATTGTAGCTTTTTTATGTCTTTTGTGATGTACCTCATTGTAGACACGGAAAAGATTTTTTGGCTATCAAACTAGGAACGATTATAGAGATCTATGCAATCGGTATTTTTCGGTTAAACATTATTTTCCAAGTACAAAAACATCTTTAAATTAAGTCTAAACCTGACATATTTCCAAACTTCGGTGGGCAGATGAATTTTCTTTTTATTCGTACATTTCAGGTTTTACAATATACTCTGTTACGTATTCTCCGTTTTTGTCCGAATAATAATAATTTAAAGTAACTTTATTTTCTCTAAAGAATTTCATTGCAGGATTAGTTTTTACGTTTTGCAAAACTCCTGGAAAAACATATCTTTTCACAGTATCAAGTTTTACTTCTGCTTTTGTAATTCCAACTAAAATATAATTATACTGAACGGTTTTATTTGGTAAAGCAACAACATTTTTTAAGGTTGTATATTCGTCAATATTCATTGGACAAGTTTTATTTATTTCATTAGCCATTTCCGCTAGTTGTTTGTCAATTGATGGTTTGAAGAATGACTGCGTCACAAAAAACATTATTATAAATCCAGCAATAAAACCTAAGAATGTTTTTAAGTCAAATTTTCTTTTAGGTTTTGTAATTTTCGCCTCTTCAATTTCGGTTTTTGCATTTTGGTTTTCTAAAAGTGGTAATTTGTAACCACAAACCGAACAATATTTTGAATTTATTTCGTTTTCAGCTTCACAATTTGAACAAATAGTTTTCATAAATTTCTAATTTTTAGATATTTTTATTTTTGAGTCGATCCGCCAACTTGCACATACCCGAAGCAAATTTTCGCAAAATATAACCTATTTGGTTGTATTAACGAGAGTTTGTTTTCGTTTCATATTTTCTCAAATATATTAAAATTTTCTTACAAATTTTTAATGGAATAAATAAATACCATTGTTAATGCCGTCTGCGTGAGTGATGGAAACGGCATCCTTTATTTTCTTTCTTTAAGAAAATAAAGATATAGCACATGGCCAGGCCTAGAGTTTTTAGGATAATCATATCTAATATATTTTCATCAATCTGTTTCTAATTCATACGTGTTCCCATCTTCATCAGTAGCTTCCATTCTTCCATAACCATTCCATTCTACATCAATATTTTTTTCGTTTCCTTTTTCGTCTTCAATTGTTCCAGTACCATATTTTCCATTCATGTCAACATTTCCATTGATTGAATTTCCATCATCGTCTGATCCATTTACATTGTAGTTGTATTCATAATCTCCAGAAGTGCCTGTCCTATGTTCATATTTGTAATCGGAATTAGTATGGTAATCTTCCTCAGTTGTAGAAAATCTTTGTGTGCTTTGTGTTTCGGCACTAATATTTGATGTTTCAGCACTTTTATTATTTTCTTTTTTATTGGAACAAGAAAATACAATCAAGGAAAATAATATAAAAAAAATGGATTTAATTAAGTTTTTACTATTCATGATTTTTGGGTTTATATTTATTCCTCGTTATTACAAACAAAATTGTAAATACCTGACATAACGGAACCTGGAACTATTCTGTTTTCATATATTGGAAAGTCATCATTACTAGTTACTTTACCATAACGATCATATACAATTCGTTCTTTAATATCATATTTTTTTTCGGAACAGTTTATTATGAAAAATGTCATAGAATGACCACCACCAGTTTTAATATATTTTCCTTTTTTTGTTTTAACCGTTTTTGTTGGGTTAGTTTTTTTTACCCAAATCTCTTTTGAGCTATCAGTAACCTTTTCAATTAATACGAAATAATCAGCACCATCAGTTCCTGAAGCTGCATATTAAAATTCTTCGTCAGATTGCGAAAAACATAGATTGAAGAATAATAAAAATGCTATTGTTGAAAATAATTTTGTTCTCATTTTTTATTTAATGGTTATTATTGCAATTATTGAGTTTTCAAAAGTAGTTTGTTGTTTTTTCATTCTTTTACGGGAAACCGTAAGCATCTGTTTTATTTTAAAAGAAAAAGAAATAGCGACTTGAAATAAGTTTATGTTAATCCTTAAAGTCATTTTTATTCACAGAATTTATTATCTATCATCTGTTCCTTCCATTTTCTGAAATTTCCAAAAAAAGTATATCTTTAGCCAACTAAAACCAAAACCCCAAAAACAAAAAATATGGAAGACGAAAAACCAGAAGATTTTAAAAGAGAATTAGGATTGCTCGATGGAACCATGCTTGTGGTGGGTTCTATGATAGGTTCGGGGATATTTATAGTAAGCTCGGATATGGTGCGCCAAGTTGGTTCTGCCGGTTGGCTCATTGCCATTTGGGTGCTTACCGCTTTGCTTACTATTGTTGCTGCAGTTAGTTATGGCGAGTTGAGTGCGATGTTTCCCAAAGCGGGTGGACAATATGTTTATATCAAAGAAGCCTACGGAAAATTGATAGGATTTTTATATGGTTGGAGTTTCTTTGCTGTGATACAAACGGGTACAATTGCAGCTGTGGGTGTGGCTTTTTCAAAATTTGCCGCCTATATTTATGCACCTTTGAGCGATGAAAATATTCTTTTTGAAATGGGTTATTTCAAGCTCAATGCTGCACAAATTGTTTCCATCATTACTATTATTTTGCTTACTTATATCAATAGTCGGGGGGTGAAAAATAGTAAAATTTTACAAACTGTTTTGACGGTTATCAAAATTTCATCACTATTGGGATTAATTATTTTTGGCTTCATTATAGGTGCCAAAGCTGAGATTTGGAATGCCAATTGGACTCATGCTTGGGATTCAAAAGCGTTAGATGTATCTAATGGTTCTTGGCTTCCAATTAGTGGCACGGCATTATTATCTGGATTTGTGGCTGCTTTTGTTGGGTCCCAATTTTCAAGTGTGGCTTGGGAAGGTGTTACTTTTATCGCTGAAGAAATTAAAAATCCCAAACGAAATGTAGGTTTAAGTCTTTTTCTGGGAACGTTAATCGTTGGGTTTATTTATACCATGGCTAACGTGATGTATATTGCTGTTCTTCCTTTGCAAGATATTGCAACAGCAAAATCTGATAGGGTTGCCGTTGTGGCATCACAGGTAATTTTTGGAGGTATGGGTACCTTAATCATTGCTGTGATGATTATGATTTCGACTTTTGCCTGCAATAATGGATTGATTATGGCTGGAGCAAGAGTTTATTATACGATGGCAAAAGACGGTGTTTTTTTTAAAAAAGCTGCAAATCTTAATAGTGCAAGTGTTCCGGAATGGGCATTATGGGCTCAGTGTATTTGGGCTTCGACTTTGTGTTTAACCGGAAAATATGGAGCGCTATTAGACTTTGTAGTTATTATTGTTTTGATATTTTACATACTTACCATTTACGGAATTTTTATTCTGCGCAAAAAAAGGCCTAATGCAGAGAGACCTTACAAAGCTTTTGGTTATCCATTTCTGCCAATGTTTTTTATTGTAATTTCTAGTATAATCTCTATTACATTATTGATTACAAAAACAAGTACCTGTGGTTGGGGCGTTTTTATAATGTTAATTGGAATTCCGGTGTATTATTTGACTAAACCGAAGAGTAGTGCTGAGTGAATTGTATTGAGTGTTCAGTCTCAGTTTGCAGATTTCATTTTAAGCTGAGTTCAGTTAACTTTTTTGCAGCGAATAGCCCGACCCGAAGTTTTTTACTGAGGGTTACGCCCAAAATACTTTAATTTATACTATAAAAACAGAAAACCCGTCTTGAGACAAGACGGGTTTTTCTAGTGTAGTAAGCACTTGTTTAATGTTAGATAACTGCGTTTTCTAACACTAACTCTTCATGAAAAGGGAGATTCCAAGCTTCGGCAACTCCTTTGTAAAGGATTTTTCCGTTGGCAATGTTCAATCCTTTTTTCAATTCTTCATTCTCGGCACACGCTTTTTGCCATCCTTTGTTGGCTAATTGCAACGCGTAAGGTAAAGTAGCATTGGTAAGCGCCAATGTAGAGGTATAAGGAACTGCACCTGGCATATTTGCCACGCAGTAATGTACGATATCGTCTATGATAAAAGTTGGGTTTTCGTGTGTGGTAGGCGTGCAGGTTTCAATACAACCTCCTTGATCCACTGCTACGTCAACTACTACCGTTCCCGGACTCATTAATTTCAGCATATCACGAGTGATTAAATGCGGTGCTTTGGCTCCTGGTATTAAAACAGCTCCAATTACTAAATCGGCAGTTGCAATTGCTTCACGGATGTTGTAATGATTGGAGATAATTGTTGTTACATTAGCTGGCATCACATCAGATAAATAACGCAAACGCGCTAAGCTTACATCCATAATGGTTACTTGAGCACCAAAACCTGCTGCCATTTTTGCTGCTTGTGTTCCTACGATTCCACCACCTAAAACTAATACTTTAGCAGGAGGAACTCCTGGAACGCCACCTAAAAGTATTCCTTTTCCTTTTAATGGTTTCTCTAAATATTTAGCACCTTCCTGAATTGACATACGACCCGCAACTTCTGACATTGGTACCAATAAAGGCAAGCTACGGTCTGCTTTTTCAACAGTTTCATAGGCTAAACATACTGCGCCACGCTCAATCATAGCATGCGTCAATGGTTCAGATGAGGCAAAGTGGAAATAGGTAAATAATAATTGGTCTTTTTTGATCAAAGGATATTCAGAAGCGATAGGCTCTTTTACTTTAATTATCATTTCAGCAATGCTGTAAACGTCTTCAATTGTTGGCAATAATTCCGCTCCAGCCTCAGCATATGCTTTGTCGCTAAAACCACTATTTTCACCAGCACTTGTTTGCACATAAACGATATGACCTTGTTTTTTGAATTCGGCTACACCTGCAGGAGTAAGTGCTACACGGTTTTCGTTATTTTTGATTTCTTTAGGAATTCCGATTATCATAGTTTTGTATTTAAATGTTTGAATTTAATTGCATTACAAATTTATATATAAAGAAAATATTATTGCTATATGGTATTAAATTAAGAAAATAATAGTTTTATTTAGTAATTTAGCATAAAATATTTCTGAATATTAGTTTTTTTATATTTCTAAAAAGAAAAAAAAACTGCTTTTGTACCTAAAAAAAGAATCGACAAATTATGATACTGGACGAAACTGACAAAAAAATCTTACGTCTTCTTCAGGAAGATGCACATTTGACCTTGAAAGATATTGCCAATCAAATCAACCTTTCGCTGACACCGGTTCATGACAGGGTAAAGCGTTTGGAAAAAGAAGGAATTATTGAAAAGTACGTTTCGATTTTGAATAAAAAGAAGTTGGGTAAAAACCTGACAGTGTATTGCCAGATTACACTCGTAAAGCAGACTTATGACATCTCAGAAGGATTCAATCAAGCGATACTGAATTTACCCGAAGTGGTGGAATGTAATTTTGTTTCAGGAAGTTTTGATTATATGTTGAAAATCGTATTGGCAGATATGGAAAGTTACCATCATTTTCATCAGAAAAAATTGTCTGTTTTACCGGAGGTTTCTTTGATTAATAGCTTTTTTATTATTTCGGAAGTAAAGAGCACCACTATTTTACCGATTTAACTCACTAAAAAAAATCATTAAATGGCAATATGATTTTAAACCATATAAGAAAATAAAGTTTATTTAAAAGGTTTGGATTAATAAGCATAATTCATTTGGATAAAAAAATCCGTCCCGATAAATCAGGACGGATTTTCTATTTAATTCAGGTTGGGTTGCTATTATCTAAAACTAAAAAAAAACTAAAAACTAAAAAAAGGCAACGCACAACCTGTAATCTAAATGCTAGTAATACGTAAAACGTCTTACTCTAGCAATGTATTTTGCTAATCGGATTACTTGGTGACTGTAACCATATTCGTTGTCATACCAAATGTATAAAACAATATTTTTCCCGTCATTAGAAACAATCGTTGCATTACTGTCATAAATTGATGGAGCCGAAGTACCTACAATATCGGATGAAACCAATTCGTTATTCAAGGAGTATTTGATTTGTTCTACCAATTCACCCTCTAAAGCATATTTTTTCATGATGGTATTAATTTCCTGAATCGAAGTTGTTCTGCTAACTTCAAGATTTAGAACCACTAATGAACCATTAGGAACCGGCACTCTGATGGCATTAGAAGTCAGTTTTCCTTCAAGTGATGGTAATGCTTTTGCAACAGCAATGCCTGCGCCAGTTTCGGTGATTACCATGTTTAGAGCAGCTGCTCTTCCGCGACGGTATTTTTTATGCATATTATCAACCAAATTTTGGTCGTTTGTATAGGCATGAATCGTTTCTAAATGTCCTTTTACAACGCCTAAAGTATCTTCAACGGCTTTCAAGATTGGTGTTATCGCATTCGTTGTACAGGATGCGGCCGAAAAAATGTTTATTTCATCTGGATTGTATTCGTTTTGGTTTACACCATGAACGATATTTGGGACTCCTTTTCCAGGAGCGGTGAGCAAGACTTTATCTACACCTTTTGAAACTAAATGTCTGCTTAGAGCTTCGTGATTTGTAAAAGCACCTGTATTATCAATGACCAAAGCATTGTTGATTCCGTAAAGTGTATAATCAATTTCTTCGGGCGCATTAGCCGTGATAATATGTACGGTTGTGCCATTAATTATCAAAGCATTATTTTTTGTATCAGCAACAACCGATCCTTGAAAATCGCCATGAATAGAATCATAACGCAATAGTGAAGCTCTTTTTTCCAGCGAAGTCGCATCGTTTTTATCTCGGGTTACAATGGCTCTCAATCGCAATTGGTTTCCTTTTCCTGTTTTCGAAAGTAATTCACGTGCCAGTAATCGTCCAATTCTACCAAAACCATATAAGACTACATCTTTAGGTTGAATTTCCTCAGAGTTTTTAGCATCTTTTAATTTGTCAATTACAAAATGCCTAGTGTCGGGATATTTTTCATCTTCCAAACGATATTCATAAGTAAGTTTACCAATATCCAGTTTTGAAGGTGGTAAATCCAATTCTAAAACAGCTCTGGCTATTTCAACTGAATCAAATACAGAAATTGGCTTTCCCACAAATTCACCTGCATAGTCATGCAAGTTGATGATTTCGCTTACGTTTTTGTCAATTAATTGATTTCTAAATAAAACCATTTCAATTGATTTGTCATACCATAAATCACTGATGATTTTGATCAATTCTACTCCTGCACGTCGTCTGTCGGCTTGAAAAGAAACTTCTTTTTCGTATGTAATGCTCATGTGAAAATTTGTAAAATAAATTAATGATTTTTTTAAATTTTGCGCAAAATTACCTATTTCAATCGATTTCGTAGCTTATTTTATGATTTATTTTTAAAATAAAAAAGCCATCTTGGTTTCTCAAGATGGCTTTTGGTTTTAAGATTAGAAGTGCTAGATGATAATTCGGATAGTTTCTCCGTTTTTATTTATCATTTCAATTCGGATGCTTTGACTTTCGTCTTTTTTGTCCAAAAGTTTAGAAACTGTTTCTATATCTGTTGCTTTTATGTTATCAATGCTCAAAATAATATTTCCTTTGAGTTCTTCTTCATATTGTTTCAGATTATCATTGGTAATGGATCTTATTCTTACCCCATAGTCCAGATGGAATTTCTTTTTGTCTGCAGCGTCTATGTTTTCCAATTCCAATCCTTTGAATTCAGTACTAAAAAATTCATTTTTGCTCAAAATTACGGGTATCATTCTATTTTTTCCATCTCTGATAATCGTTACCTGAACTTTATCATTAGGTCTTTTGGTATTTATATAGCCAGAAAGATCAGCATAAGTAGCTACATTTTGGTCGTCTAATTTTACAATAATATCTCCTTTTTCAAGCCCAGATTTTTCGGCCCCGGAATTTTTAGTTACCTTACTGATATAAAAACCTTGTGTTTGGGAAATTTTCAATTCTTTGGAAGCGATATCGTTTAATTCTCCACCCTCAACTCCAAGAATTCCTCTTTGCACATTACCAAATTCCATAAGGTCTTCGATTATTTTTCGGGCAATATTTGATGGAACCGCAAAAGAATAACCAACATAAGAACCCGTCATGGATGAAATCATCGTGTTGATACCAATTAATTCCCCGCGGGTATTTACCAATGCGCCACCACTATTTCCTGGATTTACCGCTGCATCTGTTTGTATGAAAGACTGAATGCCACTAGTGCCCAAATCTCTGGCTTTTGCCGAAACAATTCCTGCGGTTACCGTTGAGGTTAAGTTGTACGGATTTCCTACTGCCAAAACCCATTCGCCTATTTTCACCGAATCAGAATTAGCAAAAACAGTATACGGTAACTTTTCGTCAGCATCGATTTTTAATAAAGCAATGTCCATTTTAGAATCGGTTCCAATGAGTTTTGCTTTATAGGATTTTTTATTGTTCAAAGTGATTTCAATTTCCGAAGCGTCTTTTATCACGTGATTGTTAGTCACGATATAGCCATCTTCAGAAATAATTACGCCAGAACCCGTTCCCACTTGTTCTTGTTGCTGCTGTCCGCCGTAGCCATAAAAATATTCAAGCATTGGATTAATAACAGTTTTGCGAGAAACATTTTTTACGTGAACCACAGTATGAATGGTCTTTTCGGCAGCTTCGGTAAAATCAACATTCTCGGCTGATAATCCCACGCGTTTTCCATACGAATCAGAGGCGACAGTTGTGATTGCGTTTTTGTTATTCGAGAAATAGCCATCATTGTCAAATAAAAATTTGTAAGCCCCTAATGTTACGGCTCCACTCAGCAATGATATTAAAAACAGTGTTGAAAATCGTTTCATATTAGAATTCATTTTTAAATTATTTTAAAGTAAAAATAGCGTTAATTTATTTTTTTTAAAAACAGTTTAACGCTCTTTAACAATGATTAACATTTCATTAATAGTTCGTACTTTTGTATCTCTCAATTCAAAGAAAATGCAAATAGAATTTTATAAATACCAAGGAACAGGAAATGATTTCGTGATGATTGATAACCGTCAGGGGATTTTTCCAAAAGACAATATTGAACTCATTGCCCACTTATGCGACAGACGTTTTGGGATAGGAGGAGACGGGCTTATTTTATTAGAAAATGACACTGAGACCGATTTCAAAATGGTCTATTACAATTCAGATGGGAATCCAAGTTCCATGTGTGGGAACGGTGGAAGATGTTTAGTGGCTTTCGCCAAAAAGCTAAACGTTATTGACAATACTACTACTTTTATAGCGACAGATGGTTTGCATCATGCCTCAGTTGCCGACAATGGAATCGTTTCATTACAAATGATAGATGTCGAAGATGTGAAAATCACGCCGGAATATGTCTTTATGAATACGGGCTCTCCACATCACATACAATTAGTGGAAGATTTAGAGCACTATAATGTCAAAGAAAACGGAGCAAGCATTCGCTACGGTGAATTGTATGGAAAACAAGGAAGCAACATCAATTTTGTAAAAAAAATAGATGAAACTACTTTTTCGCTTCGTACCTATGAAAGAGGAGTAGAAGATGAAACATTGGCTTGCGGAACCGGAGCAACTGCAGTTGCCATCGCGATGAATGCATTAGGAGAAACAAAAGCGAACTCAATAGACTTGAATGTTGAAGGAGGGAAATTAGTTGTTTCTTTTGATAACAAGGATGGGCAGTTTACCAATGTTTTCTTGAAAGGACCAGCTGAATTTGTGTTTAAAGGGACTATTGAGATATAACTAAAATCCAACCTAATATCTAAATGATAACATTAAAAGGAGATAACATATACATCCGCGCACTTGAACCCAATGATTTGGAGTTTGTATACGCAATTGAAAATGACCAAAGTATTTGGGAAGTGAGTAATACACATACGCCTTACAGTCGGTTTTTGGTAAAGCAATATTTGGAGAATGCGCATCAGGATATTTATGAAGCGAAGCAATTGCGATTGGCCATTTGTCAGGATCAGGATTTTCCGGCTTTGGGATTAATCGATTTATTTGATTTTGATCCAAAGAATAATAGGGCGGGAGTTGGGATAGTAATTCAAGGCACTGAAAACCGCAAACAGAATATTGGTTCAGAAGCATTAGGACTATTAATTCGGTATGCTTTTCATCATCTGAACCTGCATCAATTATATGCAAATATTGGCACTGAAAATGTAGCAAGTATAGCTCTTTTTACTAAATTTGGTTTCCAAAATATAGGAATAAAAAAAGATTGGAATTTGGTTAACGGCGTTTACAAGGACGAAGCTATTTTTCAATTAATTAATCACACGAACGTCAGCGAACTGGCGTAGTAATTTTAAAAATAATTATTTTGAACTTAAAGAAAATCATAACAATCATATCTGTTGCATTAATATCAGTATTAATGGTTTACGGATTTATTTTGTTGGGCCAAATTTTTTCAGCGAATACAAAGTTTGCCGAAAAAGAACTCTATGTGTACATTCCAACAGATTCTAAATATGAAGATGTCAAAAAAATAATTGCTCCTTATATCGAAAATATGGACCGTTTTGAAACGGTTGCCAGCAAAAGAGATTATCCTGAAAATGTAAAACCAGGTCGCTTTTTATTCACCAAAGGAATGAATAGTTATGAATTGGTAAAAACGTTGCGATTAAATGTACCTGTAAATTTAGCTTTTAATAATCAGGAACGATTAGAAAATTTAGCAGGACGCGTAGGTTCTCAAATTGAAGCGGACAGTTTATCATTGCTGACTACATTTAGAGATTCTGTTTTTTTAAAAGAAAATGGATTTACCGAAGAAAATGTCTTGGCGATGTTTATTCCTAATACCTATGAAACGTATTGGAATACTTCGGCTGAAAAGTTCCGAGATAAAATGATTAAAGAATATAAAAATTTTTGGAATAAGGAACGTGTTGCCAAAGCCGCTAAACAAGGATTAACTCCAATTGAAGCAACTATTTTAGCTTCGATAGTGCACAAAGAATCTGTAAAAAAAGACGAAAGACCAAGAATTGCAGGAGTTTATTTGAATCGTTTAAGAGCTCAAATGCCACTTCAGGCCGATCCAACGGTTATTTACGCGATAAAAAAGAAGTCAAATGATTTTGATCAGGTTATCAAAAGAGTTTTTTATAATGACCTAACAATGAGTTCTCCTTATAATACGTATGTAAATATTGGTCTTCCTCCAGGACCTATCGCGATGCCCGATATTACTGCATTGGAAGCCGTTTTAAATCCGGAGAAAAATAACTTTATCTATTTCTGTGCGAGTGTGGAACGTTTTGGATACCATGAATTTGCTGCAACTTTAGAAGAACACAATAAAAACGCCAAAAAATATTCAGATTGGATAAACAGTCAAGGTGTAAAAAGATAGTTTTGAGATTTAAAAAACTACTTTTTTTATTGTTGATTTTGAATGGATATCAAACCTGTTTTTCGCAAAATACAATTGATACTTTCCTTACACCATCGGACTCTTTAAATAAAAAAAGACAAAATACCGTTGTGATTTCTGAAGCGGTATTGGCTTCAGGAATTTTGGTAGGCTTAAACCAACTTTGGTATGCCGATTACCCTAAGTCTGATTTTCATTTTATAAACGACAATTCCGAATGGCTTCAAATGGATAAATTGGGACATTCTTTTTCTTCGTATCATTTAGGCAGGCTTAGTGCCGAAATGTTACAATGGAGCGGAGCCAGTAAAAAAAGGCAACTTATTTACGGAGCAGGTTTAGGATTTGCTTTTTTGACGGCTGTTGAGGTTATGGATGGATATTCTTCTGAATGGGGTGCTTCATCAGGGGACATAATTGCAAATGCTTCTGGAACGGCTTTATATGTTTCACAAGAATTAATTTGGAAAGAACAACGTATAACTCCTAAATTTTCTTTTCATACCACTCAATATGCGACTCAAAGACCAGAGGTTTTAGGGAGTTCATTTACGGAACAAATTCTAAAAGATTATAACGGACAAACCTATTGGCTTTCGGTCAATTTACATTCCTTTGCCAAAGACTCAAAAATACCAAAATGGTTGAATCTGGCATTAGGTTATGGAGCCGATGGAATGATTACGGGAAATAGGGAAAATAACATGTCTTTTTTAAGTCAAAACCCGCAAAGATTTAGACAATTTTATCTCAGTTTAGACGTCGATTTGACTAAAATTAATACCAAATCACACTTTTTAAAGACTCTTTTTTCAGTTTTAAATACAATAAAAATACCGGCTCCAACGATTGAAATGGCGCACTTCAACGATGTTAAATTACACTTAATCTATTTTTAGTAAACTTTAACTTGTTGATTATCAGTATAATTATTTTTTACGTATATTTGCACGTAGAAATTTCTTAACGGGACAGCGTTTTGAAGAAAAACAATTTATGATAAAGAAATGGTATTTTTATACAGGTTTGACAATTATTATTGCCTTTTTAAGCTCGGGTTTTAAACCCTTTAATTTAGACACCAACTCTTGGTTTCTAATTCATGAAGAAGATGGATCACACTACTTATTTCCATCTGAAAAACAAGAAGATTACACCAATTTGAATATCCCTTTTACTGGAAATTTCTTTATTGGATTCAAAGAAGCTATTGGATACAGAGAATCTGAAAGCAAATACAAAAAAATTAATTCACTCGGTTATTTAGGTAAATATCAATTTGGTATTGAAACACTAAAAGCAATAGGTATCCATGATCGTTCCGCTTTTTTGAATAGCCCTGAAATGCAAGAAAAAGCTTTTATAGCTCTTTTGGCAAAAAACAAATGGGAATTAAAAAGAGAAATCGAAAAATATGAAGGGACCGTAATGAACGGAATTCATATAACGGAATCTGGAATATTGGCAGCTGCACATCTAGGTGGTGCAGGTTCAGTAAGGAAATATTTAAAAAACAATGGTAAAAGATATTTCCGGGATGCCTATGGAACTTCGATACGAAGCTACATGAAAGCCTTTGGAGGGTATGATACTTCGTTTATTGTTGCGGATAGTAATGCAAATATAAAAAACATATAAGAGCAGTTATTGCAAAAAAAATAGAGGTTTTTCTAAATTATTTTTAGATAGCCTCTTTTTTTGTGTTTTAAAATTGATTTATTTCATTTTTATAATTTCACCATCGGGACGAACTACTAATTTAACAGTTTCGTTGTCTTTTTTAATCTTAACGTTATACTGTTTTTTAGTAACATCACCTTCCCTTTGTGTATAGAGAAATTGATCATTTACAATTGTCCATCCGGGATAAGTTCTGTAAATAGAATAAATGACTTCACTAGGAAGTTTTACATTTTTATACTCTTCGACTACACGTACTAATTTACCTTTGTCATTATAGGTTGCTGACAAGGTTCCTTTTTTTGTACTCATAACCAAAAGATACTCTTCAGATCCTTCATAGTCTTTCCCGAGGTCATAGGCAATGAATTTTTCTTCAATTGTTCTAACAGTTTGATCAGGATTATTATCGGGAAGATATACTGAGAAATCTTTTCCTACTCTTTTAATTACAACTGGTGGTAATTCTATGACTTTTATCTTTCCTTGTTCAGCATCTTTTTTCTGGTCTTGAGAATAAGAGGGTGTGCATAAACCTAAAAATAACAAAATAATAATTAATGATTTCATGATATTTGGTTTTAAATTAATATTAAATAAGTTAAATTTTAATGAACAAATAAATGCTAAGATTTGCTATTTTATTTCTTTTTTAATTGTCGTAATTAATTATATATCAATATTTTAAATAAAAAAATATTTGTTTTTCTATCTGTTAAAATAAGTTGTCTAATGTAAAATTAGTTCATTTATTTAGCTCTTTAGGTTAATTTTTTCCATATGTTATGTTAAAATAAAGTCTGGTACAAAGCTTTTTTTTAGTAGGAATCTTTGTTACTAATTTGAATTAATAAATTGCATAAAAAAAACCTAACATATTGATGTTAGGGTTTTGCTTTGGTAGCGAGACCGAGATTTGAACTCGGGGACCTCAAGGTTATGAATTAATTTTCTTACGAAATTTAACCCCTTTTTTGCCTTTAAAAGGTATATTTTTTAAAAAAGTGTACGGTTTGGTGTACTATTTAGTGTACTGTTTTTGAAATTATTTTCTGGTGTTAAGTACTTCTTTTTTCAAAATTATCGCTCTGGTTTTTGATTTTATTTTCGGAGGTTAAATACAGTTTTAAAATTAAGATTTTGGGGACTAATCGTTTGTGTATTGTTTGAAATAAATAGAATTGTTAAATAGATAATATCATGAAATATCTTTCAAATCTATTTTGAAGGTATAACCTGACAATACTCAAAACCGGTTAAATAATGGTGGATTAAATTTTAAGCTATTTTTTTGAAGTAAATACATTTTTGAAGAGATAGTTTATTGCATCCTGCTTGATATAGGTAAACTCTTTTTTCTTTGTTTTGGATAGTATGGAGAATTTTGTGTCTTCTTTCCTTTTATATTCATTTACTAAAGCTATATGACGTTGCCTTTCCGATTCCGGAAGTGCAAGAAAAATGTCATATACCGTATTAGCAGTCATTAATTAGTTTTTTAACAAAAACAAAATCTGTGTTTTGGACATACTAACTTAGCGATCACAGAAAGTTAAGAAATAATCTTAATTTTAACCTATGAAACAAGTGCGCAAAATTTATGACAAAGCTTTGAAAGAAAAAGCCGTCCAATTGAGTTATGAGAGAACAAACATATC
>NZ_JBLNKT010000039.1:0-33258 GCF_048158525.1 Flavobacterium algoris | reverse complement strand
ATAAACAAACTTTTAGAACAATTATTAAGGCAATATTTTCAATTTTTAATAAATTTCTGCTAAATCAGGTATTCCTTAAAACAAGTAGAGGCTATCTTTTCAGACAACCTCTTTATATTAAAAAATAAAAATTAGAATTTAAATCTTTTTCTATCTGTTTCTGTCAAATATATTTTTCTCAAACGAATAGATTTTGGAGTTACCTCAACGTATTCATCTTTTTGAATGTATTCTAACGCTTCTTCAAGAGAGAAAATAATTGGAGGAATAATTCTAGCTTTATCATCATTTCCTGATGAACGAACGTTAGATTGTTTTTTCTCTTTAGTCACATTCACACACATATCATCGCTACGAGAGTTTTCTCCAATTACTTGACCTTCATAAATTTCATCATTAGGATTAACGAAGAATTTACCACGATCTTGTAATTTATCGATAGAATAAGGAATAGCTTTTCCTTTTTCCATAGAAATCAATGAACCTTTGTTACGTCCAGAAATTTCTCCTTTGTAAGGCTCATATCCTATGAAACGGTGCGCCATAATAGCCTCACCAGCAGTAGCAGTAAGCAATTGGTTACGCAATCCAATAATTCCACGTGATGGAATATTAAATTTTATAATCATACGTTCCCCTTTAGCATCCATACTCAACATTTCTCCCTTACGTAGAGTAACAAACTCTACCGCTCTTCCAGAAAGTGTTTCTGGTAAATCGATTGTCAATTCCTCAATAGGCTCACATTTTTTACCATCAATTTCTTTGATGATAACTTGTGGCTGACCGATTTGCAATTCATAACCTTCTCTTCTCATTGTTTCAATAAGAACAGACAAGTGAAGTACACCACGACCAAAAACCATAAACTTATCAGCAGAATCAGTTTCACCCAATTTCATTGCTAAGTTTTTCTCTAATTCTTTTGTCAAACGGTCTCTAATATGACGAGAAGTTACAAATTTACCATCTTTTCCGAAGAAAGGAGAATCATTAATTGTAAACAACATACTCATAGTAGGCTCGTCGATATCAATTGTTTTCAACGCCTCTGGATTATCAATATCACAGATAGTATCTCCAATTTCAAATCCTTCAATACCAATAACTGCACAGATATCTCCAGCAATTACTTCAGTTACTTTTTTACGTCCAAGACCTTCAAAAGTATGTAATTCTTTTATGCGAGATTTAGTTATAGTACCGTCTCTTTTTGCAAGAGAGATTGCCATACCTTCTTTCAAAACACCTCTTTCCAAACGACCGATAGCGATACGACCTGTAAAAGCGGAGAAATCTAATGAAGTAATCAACATTTGTGGAGTTCCTTCTGAAACTTTAGGAGCTGGCACATGAGCAAGAACCATATCCAATAATGCTTCCACATTATCAGTTACGTTTTCCCAATGATCCGACATCCAGTTATTTTTAGCAGAACCATAAACCGTTGGAAAATCCAACTGCCATTCTTCAGCACCTAATTCGAACATTAAGTCAAAAACTTTTTCATGCACTTCTTCCGGAGTACAGTTTTCTTTATCTACTTTATTGATTACAACGCAAGGTTTTAATCCTAAATCAATTGCTTTTTGTAATACAAAACGTGTTTGTGGCATTGGCCCTTCAAAAGCATCTACCAAAAGGCAAACACCATCAGCCATATTCAATACACGTTCTACCTCACCACCAAAATCGGCGTGACCAGGAGTATCTATAATATTGATTTTTGTTCCTTTATATACTACCGAAACATTTTTTGAAGTAATAGTAATACCTCTTTCACGCTCTAAGTCGTTGTTATCAAGAATTAAGTCACCTGTGTTTTCGTTGTCACGAAATAACTGACAGTGATACATAATTTTATCAACCAAAGTTGTTTTACCGTGATCGACGTGGGCAATAATTGCAATGTTTCTAATAGCTTCCATCTGTGATTTTTAATGGGTGCAAAGGTACACTTTATTTTCATATAAAAAATATTTACGCAATAGTTTACCTATTGTTAACCTTTTAGAGCTAGAAAAACAACAATTTAAACTCGTAAAATAAGTTTTGAATGAACTTAGTAATTTAGCATTATTTAATTATATTTGAGTAATGAAAAACAAAACCAATCAAATAACTCTAACCTACATACTTATATCCATATTTATGGCAATCATCTGTCATAAATTACTGCAAAAACACGCTTACGACGCTAACTATCAGTATTATAATTTCATAAAAGATTTATTATTTATTTCTTTGACAGGCATAGTTTACAAATATATTTTATCAAAAAATGACAATAGAAATATTGCAATTTTTGAAAAATTAAAGAATACTAATGACGAAATTAAAGAATCGAATGAAAAATACGATATTGTAGCAAAAGCAACAAGTGACACTATTTGGGATTGGAAAATACAAGAAGATAATTTATCTTGGAATAAAGGCATTGAAAGTGTTTTTGGCTACACAGAAGATCAAGTGGGCGATAGCTCAACATGGTGGTTTGACAAAATTCACCCTGAAGATAGTATAAAAATGTCAATAAAACTGTATTCTTTCATTGAACAAAAAACAGAAAAATGGCAAGATCAGTACCGTTTTAGATGTGCTGACAACTCTTATAAATATGTACTTGACAGAGGGTTCCTTCTTAAAGACGAAGACGGGAAAGCCATAAGAATGATTGGTGCCATACAAGATATCACAAAACAAAAAGAAGAAGAACAAAGACTTAAATTACTAGAAACTGTAATTACCCAATCCAAAGATTCTATAATTATTACCGAAGCGAGCTCTAATGATAATGCATTACCCAAAATAATTTATGTTAATCCCGCTTTTACAACCATGTCAGGGTACAACTCTGAAGAAATTATTGGAAAAACCCCTAATCTTTTTAAAGGTCCAAATTCCGACAAACAAGAGTACAGCAAATTAACTACCGCTTTAAAGAACAAAAAAGAATGCTTAATTGAAACCATAAGTTACAAAAAAAACAAAGAAGAGTATTGGGTTCGCTTTTCAATGATTCCGATATACAACTCAGAAAACGAACTTTCTCACTGGATTTCGATACAAAGAGATGTTACTGCAGAAAAAAAACAAGAAAAAGAAAAAGAGCAACTTATTCGAGAATTAACACAAAACAATAAAGATTTAAAGCAATTTTCATATATCACTTCCCATAATCTTAGAGCTCCTTTATCTAATCTAACCGGTCTATTAAATTTAATTGAAGACATCCCAATTGAAAATCAAGAATTAAAGGAGATTTTAAACGGTTTTAACAAGTCAACACATTTACTAAACGACACTATTAACGACTTAGTAAAAGTAATTATCATTAAGGACAATCCTTCTATTCAAAAAGAAGCCGTACTCCTTAAAGAAATTTTTGAAAACGTCTTTAATCAATTAAGTTTCCAAATTGAATTGTACAAGCCCATAATTAAACTTAATTTTGAAAAAGTTTCTGTATTAAATACAAACAAAGCCTATATAGAGAGCATTATGTTAAACCTATTAACAAATGCCATAAAATACAAATCTGAAAATAGAAAACTAAAAATAACAATTAATGCCAATGAAGTTGACGACACCGTTTATTTAACATTCAAAGACAATGGAATAGGAATTGATTTAGAAAGAAATCGCGATAAAGTTTTTGGACTATATCAAAGATTCCATAATTATCCTGACAGCAAAGGACTGGGATTATATCTGGTAAAATCCCAAGTCGAAACCATGGGAGGGACTATTAGCATTGAAAGCGAAGTAAACAAAGGAACTACATTCACATTAACATTCAAAAACAAACAATAATGCTGGACCAAATTCTATGCGTTGACGACGACCCCATAACACTTATGTTATGCAAAAAAGTAATCATAAAAGCATCCTTTTCTAATGAAATAATCACTGCTCAAAATGGAGAAGAAGCCCTTCTCTACTTTAACAAAATAAAATACACTAATTCTGAAAACGAATCAAGAAAGCACCCTCAATTGATCTTTTTAGATTTAAACATGCCAGTGATGGGAGGATGGGAGTTTTTAGATATTTTCAACACCTATGACTATTCGGAATTCAACTCTATAAAAGTGATTGTTCTTTCCTCAACAATAGACCCTGAGGACTTAGAAAAAGCAAAATCATACCCTATGGTTATTGATTTTTTATCGAAGCCTATAACCACTTCAATACTTGAACATTTAAAGAACAAAATGTAAAATTACAGGGCATAAAAAAAGCTCTCAATAAATTGAGAGCTTTTTTTAATTATTTTGAAAATTGTATCAATTACAATTTAGCAACATGTTTCGTTAATTTAGACTTTAAATTAGAAGCTTTATTATCATGAATGATATTTTTCTTAGCTAATTTATCAATCATAGATATTACACTTGACAATTTAGATGTAGCATCTACTTTATCAGTAGCTATTCTTAATGCTTTAATTGCATTACGAGTAGTTTTGTGTTGGTATCTGTTTAATACTCTTCTCTTTTCGTTACTTCTAATTCTTTTTAGAGCTGATTTATGATTTGCCATTTTATTGCTTTTTTATCTTTTACTATTTTTTTGTAGTCCGTAAGGGAATCGAACCCCTGTTACCAAGACGAAATCTTGGCGTCCTAACCCCTAGACGAACGGACCTTATCCTCCTAAGTTTTTATCAATCTAAATTGAAATTGTAGCCCGTAGCGGAATCGAACCGCTCTTACATGGATGAAAACCATGCGTCCTAACCGATAGACGAACGGGCCATTTTTCCCTCTAAGTTCAGGAAAACTTTAACATGCAAAAAAAATAGTAGCCCGTAGCGGAATCGAACCGCTCTTACATGGATGAAAACCATGCGTCCTAACCGATAGACGAACGGGCCCTGCTTCTCTAATGCGGATGCAAAAATACAACTATTTTTGAAACGTACAATAGTAGATGCAAAAAAAATTATTTTTTTTTAATATGCCTTCGCAAACAACACTCTTCCTACAGACTCACCCCCAGTAAAAACACAGCTTCCCGACTCTTCAACTCTATCTAAAGCGATGCATCTAATAGTCGCTTTAGTTAAATCTTTAATCTTCTCTTCAGTTGCCGCAGTTCCATCCCAATGAGCTGATACAAAGCCTCCTTTAGTATCTAAAACGTGCTTAAATTCATCAAAACTATTTACTTCAGTAATATGCGTGTCACGATAATTTAAGGCTTTATCAAACAAATCAATTTGAATTTGAGCTAATAAATCGGTGATATAAGTTACAATTTCGTCTTTGGAAACAATTTCTTTCGACAACGTATCTCTTCTTGCTACTTCAAAAGTACCGTTCTCTAAATCCTTAGGACCTACAGCAATTCTAACAGGAACTCCTTTTAATTCCCATTCAGCAAATTTAAACCCTGGTTTTTGAGTTGTTCTATTGTCGTATTTTACAGAAATATTCAATTTCTTAAATGCCTTTACCAAAACATCCACTTCGGCCGTAATAGCTGCTAGTTGCTCGTCTGACTTATATATAGGAACAATAACCACTTGAATTGGCGCCAAATTAGGAGGTAGTACCAATCCTTGATCATCAGAATGCGTCATTACCAAAGCTCCCATTAATCGAGTAGAAACCCCCCATGAAGTTCCCCAAACATATTCTTGCTTCCCTTCGGCATTAGCAAATTTAACATCGAATGCTTTAGCGAAGTTTTGGCCTAAAAAGTGAGACGTTCCTGCCTGCAATGCTTTTCCGTCTTGCATTAAGGCTTCAATACAATAGGTTTCCTCAGCTCCAGCAAAACGCTCCGTTTCAGTTTTAACCCCTTTTACTACTGGAATTGCCATAAAATTTTCGGCAAATTCAGCATAAACATGCATCATTTTTTCTGATTCCTCAACTGCTTCAGCTTTTGTAGCATGAGCCGTATGTCCTTCTTGCCACAAAAATTCTGCGGTACGTAAAAACAATCTTGTTCTCATTTCCCATCGCACCACATTTGCCCATTGATTAATTAACAACGGTAAATCTCGATAAGATTGCACCCATCCTTTGTATGTAGACCAAATAATCGCTTCACTTGTCGGACGAACGATTAATTCTTCTTCCAGTTTCGCATTAGGGTCCACCATAAGCTTACCTGGTTTATCCGGATCATTTTTCAATCTATAATGCGTTACAATAGCGCACTCTTTCGCAAATCCTTCTGCATTTTTCTCTTCTGCTTCAAACATGCTTTTTGGAACAAATAAAGGAAAATAGGCATTTTGATGACCTGTTTCTTTAAACATTCGATCCAACTCTGCTTGCATTTTTTCCCATATTGCATAACCGTAAGGTTTAATCACCATACAGCCTCTAACTCCTGAATTTTCGGCTAAATCGGCTTTTACAACCAACTCGTTATACCATTTTGAATAATCTTCTGATCTTGTCGTTAAGTTCTTACTCATATTGAATAGTTTGGCACAAATTTTGTTTTAATAATTTTAACTAAATAGTTCCGCAAAACTAACTATTTTTGTATTGTCCAACAATAAAAAACCCCATAGATATGAAAACTAGTACTTTTTCCCTCAAAAACGCATCAATTTATTATATTGTTGGTTTTTTGAGCATTCTGTTAACCTCATGTGGCTCTTATCAAAACAGTTCTTACTATGACGGAGATGGAATTTATGGAAATAACAGCAAAAGAGTGATTGAAAGAGAAAATCAAAACCCTCAAAATAATTATTATAAAAATTATTTCGGCTCTCTACAAGACAACGACCAACCCGCTGATGTTTTTACCGATATCGATAATTACAACACATATAACGACAGTATTCCAAATAACAATCAAAGCTATGGTGGCTGGGGAAGTAATTCTAACCAAACAATTATAAATGTATCTCCTAATTACTGGGGTCTTTCGTTAGGATATGGATATGGATATTCAAATTACGGTTATGGATATTCAAATTACGGTTATGGTTACGGTTATCCTTATTATGGTTATGGTTATTCTAGTTTCGGCTGGGGATTTCCTTATTATGGGTTTGGATTTGGATACTCAAATTACGGATATCCTTATTATGGTGGAGGATACTCATCTGGACATTATAACAACAATAATTACTCATATAACCCTAGCAGAAGAGGCTCCTCATATTCTAACACCATAAACAGCAATAGAACATCTAGAGATTACTCTCAAAATCAGACAAACAATACAAATAGAAGAAGCAGTTATTCGGATTACGGAAGAAATTCTTCTAATCCTGTAACTAGAACAAGCCCTACTTTTACAAGAAATCAATTTCAGAATCAAAATAACTCTTATAACAATCCAAGCCGAAGAGCAAATACAAACAACAATTACTCTCGAAGCGAAAGCAGTACTCCTACTAGATCTTACTCCCCTAATTCATCCAGAAGCGAGAGCAATTCATCTAATTCAAGATCTTACAGTCCTAGCTCAAGTGGTTCCAGTTATGGTGGCGGCGGAAGATCATCTGGCGGCGGCGGAAGAAGATAATTTTCTGCTTATAATTGAATAAAAAACTAAACTTTACCTGAAATAAAATGAAAAAATATTTATTCCTACTATTGACTGGCTTCACTTTTAGTGCTGCACAATCACAAGAAATAACAGATGCGATGCGATATGCGCAAGACAACTTGAATGGTACCGCACGTTTTAGAGCTATGGGAGGCGCCTTTGGAGCACTTGGTGGAGATTTATCGTCTTTGAATATAAATCCTGCTGGTTCTGCTGTTTTTTCAAACAATCAAATAGGTGCTACTTTGAGCAGTTACAACACAAAAAACAATTCCAATTATTTTGGCTCTACTACAACTGATAAAAACAATTCCTTTGATCTAAACCAAGCTGGAGGTGTTTTTGTTTTTAAGAACCACGACCCAAATAGCAATTGGAAAAAGTTTTCTTTGGGAGTGAATTATGATAACGTAAACAATTATAATAATTCAATATTTTCTACAGGAACAAATCCAACCAACTCTGTTGACGGCTATTTTTTGAGTTATGCAAATGGAGTACCATTAAGCGACTTAAGAGATTCAAGTTACGGAAGTTTAAATCATGGAGCGCAACAAGCGTTTTTAGGATACCAAGGATATGTAATAAATCCAGAAAGTACAAATTCCAATAATACACAATACACTTCAAATGTTCCTGCAGGTGGAAATTATTATCAAGAAAACACCATCAGCACTAATGGATATAATGGAAAATTATCTTTTAATGCGGCAACTTCATACAAAGATAAATTATACATAGGACTGAATTTAAACTCTCATTTTACCGATTACAGACAATCTACCAGTTTTTATGAAGACAATAGCGCTCCATTGACTACTGATTATACTATAACGAGACTGCGTTTTGATAATGAATTGTACACTTACGGAACAGGATTTTCATTTCAAATAGGCGCTATTGCAAAAGTTACTAATGAAGTTCGCTTAGGATTGGCTTACGAATCATCAACTTGGTATCACTTAAGTGATGAGTTTTCTCAAAAACTCGTTGCTGTGAGTAGTGCTGCAAACCTACCTGATACGAATGATGTAGTTGACCCCCAAATCACAAATGTTTATGCACCATACAAACTACAAACACCAAGTAAGCTGACTGGAAGTTTTGCGTATGTTTTTGGCAAATCTGCGTTAATCAGCATTGATTATGCCATGAAAGATTATAGCAATACGAAATTCAAACCTGAAAACGATTCTTATTTCCGTGATGTAAACAGCTATATGAATTCTGTTTTGAATAAAACCAACGAAGTGAGAGTGGGTGCTGAATACAAAATTGAGCAATTGAGTTTAAGAGCCGGATACCGTTACGAACAAAGCCCTTATAAAAACAAAACAACTGTTGGTGATTTAACCGGTTATTCAGGAGGTTTAGGGTATAATTTTGGCTCAACCAAAGTTGATTTATCCTATTCAACAGCAAAAAGAAATTCACAACAAGGATTTTTTAGTCAAGGTTTTACTGATGGCGCTAAAATAAATACTATGAATAATAACGTTTCTTTGACTTTATTATTCGAATTGTAATTCATAAAACTACTATAGAAAATCCGTTTCGTTATTATGGAACGGATTTTTTTTAGCCCTGATGGCAGTGAAAATCCTCCCGATTTTTTTTTGGGAGATTGCAACGTACAGCAGGAATAGCTCCATAAAAAAATTGAAAAGAAACTGAAACAAGTTCAGTTTGAATAAAAAATTGTAATTTTGCAAAATTCCCAAATTATCGGGATTATAATGTTATGAGAACGAAGTCTTTAAAAAAGAATAAAATCAACGTAATCACTCTAGGGTGTTCGAAAAATGTATATGACAGTGAAGTCCTAATGGGGCAGCTTCGTGCAAGCGGAAAAGATGTTACTCACGAAGCTCCAGAAGCCGAGGAAGGTAATATTATTGTCATAAATACTTGTGGATTTATTGATAATGCTAAGGCAGAATCTGTAAACATGATTTTGGAATATGCCGACAAAAAAGAAAGAGGATTAGTAGACAAGGTTTTCGTTACCGGATGTTTATCAGAACGTTACCGACCTGATTTAGAAAAAGAAATTCCAAATGTGGATCAATTTTTTGGAACTACAGAGTTGCCACAATTATTGAAAGCTTTAGGAGCCGATTATAAACACGAATTATTAGGAGAACGATTGACTACAACTCCTAAAAATTATGCCTATTTAAAAATTTCCGAAGGTTGCGACAGACCGTGCAGTTTTTGCGCGATTCCATTAATGCGTGGAAAAAACGTTTCTCAAACTATTGAAAAATTAGTAAAAGAAGCGGAAGGTTTAGCTAAAAATGGAGTGAAAGAATTGATTTTGATTGCTCAGGATTTGACTTATTACGGTCTGGATCTTTACAAAAAAAGAAATCTTGGTGAATTATTAGAGGCTTTGGTTAAAGTTGAAGGAATCGAATGGATTCGTTTGCACTATGCCTTTCCTACTGGTTTTCCAATGGATGTTCTGGAAATCATGAAGCGCGAACCTAAGATTTGTAATTATATTGATATTCCGTTGCAACATATTTCAGATTCTATTTTGAAATCAATGCGTCGCGGAACAACTCAAGAGAAAACAACTAAATTATTGAAAGATTTCCGTGAAGCAGTTCCAGGAATGGCAATACGTACGACTTTAATTGTAGGATATCCAGGAGAAACACAAGAAGATTTCAATATATTGAAAGATTTTGTTCAAGAAATGAAATTTGACAGAATGGGTTGTTTTGCTTACTCTCATGAAGAAAACACACATGCTTACTTATTAGAAGATGATGTTCCTGATACCGTAAAACAAGAGCGTGCTAATGAAATAATGGAATTACAATCTCAAATTTCTTGGGATTTAAACCAAGAAAAAATAGGTCAAACATTCAAATGCATCATTGACAGAAAAGAAGGTGGTCATTTTGTGGGACGCACTGAATTTGATAGTCCAGATGTTGATAATGAAGTCTTGATTGATGCTTCAAAACATTATGTAAAAACTGGTGAATTTGTAATGATAAAAATTATTGAGGCTACAGAATTTGATTTATATGGTCAGCCTGTTTAAATTTGTAATATAGTTTTTGAAAACCTTTTTAAAACATTAAATATGAAAATAGTTCCGTCCTTATTTGTGACAGCATTTATGTTATTATCAATTAATACTATTTCTGCGCAATATGGAAATAGTGGTTATGGCGGAGGTGGCTATGGCAGAAATGGTTATGGTAGTGGCCGTATGAATAGCGGAATGGATCAAAACAGAACTCCGGACAAACCAAGAGAAGTACCAGTTGAAGAAACCGTCGGAAAAGTCATGGAAAGACTAAAACCTGCATTAGTACTTGATGAACTTCAAGAAATTGCTATTGCAAACATATTGACAGAAAGCATTAAACAACAAGGAGTCATATTAAAACAAGACACTAATCAAAGTGACCAAATGAAAGACATTCAAATACTTTCAGAAAACACAGAAAGAAAGGTTGTAGAGTTATTGAACGACGATCAAAAAGAAAAATACAAGGTTTTTAAAGAAGAAAGCAAAAACCCGAAAAAATCAAAAAGAAACAGATAATTTTTTTGAATAAAAACGAAAAAACAAGAGTATGACTAAATATTTTCAGATTTTAATTTTAGTTATTCTAATAACTTCCTGTTCCACTAACCCTTATAAAGCTAGTGAAAAAGTATACGATACGAAACTCAAAACATTAAAGGAAACTATCTCAGACAAAGAGCCACATGCTTTGCCTTCTGTTCCGGTGACGTCTATAAGCATTGATACTTTATACGCAAAACAATTACATATTTTTAAAGATTCCATTTCAAAAATGGGTTCTACTCCTTTAACAAATGGAATTAATACCGAATGGATAGGTACTGTAAATTTTAATTTACGAAAACCTAATTTAATAATTATACATCATACTGCTCAAGATTCATTGAAACAAACTGTAAGTACATTTACAAAAATAGAGTCTCAAGTAAGTTCTCATTATGTAATTTCGGATAATGGTAAAGTAGTTCAGATGCTAAATGACTATTTAAGAGCCTGGCATGCAGGGATTGGTTCATGGGGAAAAAATACGGATATCAACTCTGCGTCAATAGGAATTGAGCTAGACAATAACGGAACAAAACCTTTTACTGAATTGCAAATCAATAGCTTACTAGCCCTTTTAACTAAACTAAAAAAAGATTACAATATTCCTACTCAAAATATTATTGGACATTCAGACATTGCTCCTACCAGAAAAAAAGACCCGAGTGCTTTATTTCCTTGGAAAATTTTAGCAGAAAAAGGTTTTGGAATTTGGTCTGATGAAATTTTAGAAACGGCACCCGCTGACTTCAATGTAGAGCAAGGATTGCGCATTATTGGCTATGACACAAAAAACCTTCCGGCAGCTATAACAGCATTCAAATTGCATTATATTCAATCTCAAGTTGATGATATAGTAGATGAAAACACAAAAAATATAATATACTCGATATATAAGAAACAATAATTTATCCGTTTCAAAGAAATAAAGAAATGGGCTTTTTGAAAGATTCAAAAAGCCCATTTCTTTTATAAAATTATTATTATTATTATTATTATTATTATTATTATTATTATCATTAAACTGCACATCATTAATTTAGACACAACTAGTTTTCCTGAAAGCCTTTTTTTGACCTAGTAGGTATGTAATCTAAAAATGACACTTACAAGGTTTTGGAAACCTCGCAGGATTCGGTAATAAAAATAAATACTCTAATAGTCTAACTCAGGTTATTAATATTAAACAACAACAAAATTCTACAAATAATCTTTTAATGAAAGGTTTTATTTTGAGCTATTAAAACATTACTCTTAACTCAGCCACTTTCATTAAAACCCATTTTGATTCCATAAAAAAAGCTGCCAAAACACTTAAAAGTATCTTGACAGCAAAAAAAAAATATCTTCTTATTTATTTAATTAGAAACTATAAGTTGTTCCTAACAAAAGATACGCATTAGAACTTGATGGGCTTGAATTACTATCCATAAATACATCTTCTGATGAAAGGTCAACTCTAACCTCAGGAATAATCGTTAAATTTCCAACTTTGTAGTTCAATGAAAGCGTATTCCCTACAATACTAGATCCACCTAAAGCAGAAAGAGTAACAGCAGCATCTTTTGCATCAAAATATTCTAATCTATAGGCTAAACTAAGATTGCTTTTAGGAGCATAAGTAGCATATCCAATTAAAGCGAACCATTTCTCATCATTAGCACTAATTACATCATCATTTATCAAAGCGTAAGTTCCATTAAATCCTAAAGAGAATTTATCAGAAATCTTTTTAGAAGCTACTACATCAAATTGTGTTTTATTCACAGTAGTAGCAGGATTTGAGCTACCAGAAGTTACGTTAAAGTAAATACTTCCTGAATCTCCAACATAAGCAACTTGTCCGATGAAAGTTTTTTGAGTAGAACCAGCTTCAATAGCTGTTTTGAAATCCGTAGGATTAGTTACCCCAGCCATAAAACTTACTTTACCTGAAGTATATTGTGCTTTTACACCAGTATTAAAAAATGGCCCGTTTGTAAAAGCATAAGACATACTGTAGTTTTTATTATCCACAGCATCCAATAGTTCATATCCTATATGAGTACCAAAGCTACCCGCAGTAACTTTAAATTTATCTGAAATTTCGTAAGTAAAATTCAATTGTTTAATCATAAATGAACTTGCATTGTCATTATATGTAAATTCTTTAGCTCTGTTTCCAAAACCTAAATCTACAAAAACAGATGCTTTACCCATTTTATGAGATGCCTCAATCGAAGCCATTCCTAACTCAAACGAGTTATGAGAATTAGTAAAACTAGTTTTTCCATTTCCTGCTAAGTTAGCAAAATCATATTTATAATACATATCAGCTGATCCTCCAAAAGTAGTTGCTGGTGCTGGCACATCTTGTGCAAATATCATGCTTGTCGTTAGTAAAATTACTAAAATAGTTAATGCTTTTTTCATGTTTAATTTAGTTTTAGTTATTAATCTGGTTGGGTATTACTTTGGTTAAATAGGTATTAAATATTTTGATTTGCCATTTTTATTATTTAATCTAAAAAAGAAATAACGTCTTAATGATCGTTTTTTTTTAGGAGTCAAATACTTTTTCCTTTTGGCGAATTTATTAACTTTTATCTTACTTGAATAATTAATAATTACTTTTTTGGCTCTTTTCGAGAAGAATTATTGATAACAAAAAATCATTAGAGAATAATAGATATTCCATATTATTACTGTAGTATTTTAAAAATTTCATAATCAACAAATACAACTACACCCCTATTTTTTTTATACAATTTATACAAAATGTCTATAAAAAAAGTTGTTTTGTTTATATTTTAATCAAAAATAAACAACGACCCCCTAATATTAAGCAATATTTACACAAGTATACATTTTAGACGAACTCTTTAATTACTCGACATAAACAACAAAATATAAAGGTTGCAACGATTCTAATTACTCCTTCTATAAGGACTATACAGATGTTAATTTTATTTTAAATTTCATAAAATAGTATTTATTTCATTTGTTAAATTCTACTTTTGCAACAATGAAGCTAATTGCAAGAATATTATTGTTTGTTTTTATTGCTTTTCTTTTGACACCAACAATTGTTAGTGCTATAGAGAAAAGTACTGATACTTCTATTACCTATAGTTTTTTTGAAGAAGAACAATCACACAAACAGATTAAAGCAATTTTTCATTTTGAAATGGCTTATGAAATAATCAATTTATCGGAGTTAACTTCAAGTCTTATTCTATCAGAGAATTTGTCTAAACACGATATAATTGCTTCTACTATATTTATTCCCCCACCTGACCAAGTTTAATACAACGTTGATTTTAAAATTTTAAAATCTAATTCTCACATTATAACAATGTGTACAAATTCTTTGTATTCAATTTTCAGTAAGGTATTATGACAAAAAAAATCAATCTTTTTGCTAACCTTAAATCCGATTTTGCATCTGGTTTAGTGGTTTTTTTGGTGGCGCTTCCATTGTGTTTAGGTATTGCAATGGCTTCTGGTGCACCATTATTTTCGGGAATAATTTCAGGGATTGTAGGTGGTGTAGTTGTGGGTTATTTAAGTACATCTAATTTAAGTGTCTCAGGTCCAGCCGCTGGATTAACCGCTATAGTTCTTACTGCTATTACTGATTTAGGTGCTTTTGACGTTTTTCTAACTGCAGTTTTCATTGCCGGTTTAATTCAATTAACATTGGGATTTATGAAGGCGGGAACTATTTCAAATTATTTTCCAACCAATGTGATTGAGGGAATGTTAGCCGGAATTGGAATTATTATTATTCTGAAACAACTACCCCATGCATTTGGTTATGATAGTGATTTTGAAGGAGATCAAGCCTTTTTAGAATTAGGAGGAAGCAATACATTTTCTGCATTACTGGCCGTTTTTAATTACATTCAATTGGGTTCCATTATTATTACACTACTTTCATTGGCTATATTGATTGCTTGGGATAAGGTTCCTTTTTTGAAAAAATTAAAATTAGTTCCCGGTGCACTTATAGCTGTAATTGTTGGTGTTGTTTTGAACGAGATTTTCACATCAGCTGGAAGTTCATTGGCTATAGCCAAAGAGCATTTAGTTTCGTTACCAATTCCAACGTCTTTAGAAGAATTCAAACAAATAATTGTAACCCCTAATTTTTCTGGAATTACAAATTCTAAAGTTTGGGTTGTTGCCTTTACTATTGCTATTGTAGCTTCAATAGAAACGCTATTAAGTATTGAAGCGGCTGATAGAATGGATATCCAAAAACGTTACACTAATACCAATGTAGAGCTTAAAGCTCAAGGGATTGGAAATATGGTGAGCGCTCTTTTAGGTGGTTTGCCATTAACATCTGTAATTGTACGTACTTCTGCAAATAGTAATTCAGGAGCCAAATCTAAAATGTCGACTATCATTCATGGTGTATTGTTATTGGTAAGTGTTGTAACGATTCCATTCATTTTGAATAAAATTCCATTGGCAACATTAGCCGCTATATTACTGTTAGTAGGATATAAATTGGCTAAACCATCAACATTCAAACATTTCTGGGAAAAAGGAAAATATCAGTTTGTCCCTTTCATCGCTACTTTATTAGCCGTTGTATTTACTGATTTATTAAAAGGTGTTGCGCTAGGAATTATCATCAGTATTATATTTGTTTTGAAAGGAAACTTGAAACGAGCTTATCATTTTAGAAAAAAAGAATATGCAGATGGCGATGTCATTCATATCGATTTAGCACAGGAAGTGTCTTTCTTGAATAAAGCAGCCATTAAATCTACTTTGAATGATATCCCTGAAAACTCAAAAGTAATTATTGATGCAACAGACACTGTTTATATAGCCCATGATATCTTGGATTTAATCCATGAATTTAAAACCGTCAGAGCAAAAGAGGATCATATTAAAGTCAAACTTAGAGGATTTAAAAAAGCCTATCAATTAGAAAATAGCGAAGAAATCCCTAACAAAGTTACTTTCGAACATTATTATGATGTTGCAAAAAGAAAAATGGTTCAAAGAGAAATCACCTCAGAAGATTTAATCAAATAAGATTTGAGAAAATACATTTATATTAAAAAATAGATAAACTGTTAAATTTAAATTACTAAAAAAATGAAAGATTTTTATAAAAAAATATTAGACAATAATAAAGAATGGGTTGAAACTTCTCTAGCTAAAGATCCAAATTATTTTCAAGATTTGGCCAAAGGCCAAACTCCACCCTTATTATGGATTGGCTGTTCAGACAGTAGAGTTCCTGCTAATGAAATAATTGGAGCTAAACCTGGCGAAGTATTTGTGCATAGAAATATTGCCAATATGGTAGTACATACTGATATGAATATGTTGAGTGTATTAGATTATGCTGTGAATGTTTTGAAAGTAAAACATGTACTTGTTTGTGGCCATTATGGTTGTGGTGGTGTAAAGGCTGCGATGGGAAATGATTCAATTGGTATTATTGACAATTGGATCAGACACATAAAAGATGTTTATCGATTACATGATGAATACTTAAATTCAATTGCTGATGAAACTGAACGCTTCAATGCTTTTGTTGAGGTTAATGTAAAAGAACAAGTTTTTGATTTAGCCAAAACATCCATTGTTCAAGCAGCTTGGAAAAACGGACAAGATTTAACACTACACGGCTGGGTCTATGGATTAAATTCAGGTTTTGTAACTGATTTAAATGTGAATATCAGTTCAGAAAAGGATTTAGACGAAGTGTATCAATTGAGATTCTAAAATAAAAAAAATCGCCATAAGGCGATTTTTTTATAAAATTCTTAAACTAGGCTATCAAAATAAAAAAAGTTAATCTGATAGAAAATGAATTATTTGATGTTAAAGGTAACACCCGCAGAAAAGAAATTTCTAACCGTTTTAGTCAGGTTATCATTGGTATCAAATTTTTGAATTCCGTAGTCATTATTTGTATATCTAACAAAAACCGGTAAACTAAATTTCTCCGTAATTTTCAATTCTTTAGCAACATTTACCCCTACATTCGAGAAAGTAAATCCTGCTTTGCCACTCGCATCAACACCATAATACCCTCCATTAATGACTACAGCCCCAACAAAAGGTCTAATATCCAAACCTGCACTTTCTAAAGAATACGTATATCCTAATTCAGCATAACTAGAAAAAGCTCTTGATCTTTTTCCATTATCATCATATTTATAATCGCCTCCACCAATAAACGTGTTCCATTGAAAGTCTAACGGTAATCCTATTTCAGAAAAATCTAATAATACCGAAAGATCTAAACTCTGTGCCGACCCTTCTGAATAATCAAAATAGCTGCTTCTTTCCCAATCTGGATTATTCTTAGTTGCTGGCCAATAGTAATCACTCAACATTACTTTCACAACAGGAGATATTTGATAGGCAATATTCCAATCAAACTCGTTGTAAGCATCGGCAGCATTAGAAAAATTTGTTGTTGCCCATACTCCAACCGATAATTTATCTGTAATAGCATAAGCCATATATGGCTGAACAGCTATTTTATCTCCATAATATTTTATTCCTCTCCATAAGTACGGATACACAACATCCACAGCGGCTGTAAATTTAGGCTCTGGAGCTTCTGGTTCAGCCATAGGCGGAGTAACTGGTGTATCTTGTGCAAATCCCAAACTACTTGTTAGCATTAATGCTAAAATTAATACTGCTTTTTTCATTTTTGGTTGGTTTTGGTAGTTAATTTTAAAATCCATTTTCTATTCTTAATTATAATTATTCGATAATTATTGATTTCATATTCATAAATTCTTTGATACCAATTTCAGATAATTCTCTTCCATACCCTGATTTTTTTGTTCCTCCAAAGGGAATTCTGGAATCAGAACGGACCAATGAGTTTATAAAAACATTTCCTGCTTCAATTTTTCTAGCTAATCTGTATGCGTTTTCCCGATCTTCCGTCCAAATAGCCGATGCTAAACCATATCTGTGGTTATTTGCAATAGCGATAGCATCATTTTCATCTTTGGCTCTTATAATTGTAGCCAATGGACCAAACGTTTCCTCTTGAAAAGCAATATTATTAGCATCCACAAAATCAATTAATGTCGGTTGGAAATTGCAATTTTCACGCTCTCCTCCTACTACTAATTTGGCTCCTTGTTGCAATGACTTTTCTAATTGATGGCTTAGTTTTTCGGCTAAATCCAATCGGGCCAATGGCCCCATATTAATTCCATCCTGTAACGGATTTCCCTGATGTAAAGCATTTACTTTTTGGGCAAAAAGGGCAGTAAATTCATCTGCTACTTTTTCAGTAACGATAAAACGTTTGGCACAAATACAAGCCTGACCTGCATTTAGCATTCTGGATTGAGTAGCAACAGTAGCAGCTTTTTCAATATCCGCATCATTCAAAACAATAAATGCATCTGAACCTCCCAACTCCATAACTGATTTTTTTATATACTTTCCAGCCAATGAAGCCACAGAAGAACCTGCCATTTCACTTCCAGTCAACGTAATTCCATGTACAATATCCGAAGCGATTACACTTTCAACTTGAGTAATATCAATAGTTATTTGTTGAAAAACTCCTTCTGGAAAACCAGCTTCCAGAAATGCATTTTCGATAGCTTTGGCACAACCAATAACGTTTGGTGCATGTTTTAAAAGCGTCACATTCCCCGCCATAATTGCCGGCGCAGCATAACGCAATACTTGCCAAAAAGGATAATTCCAAGGCATAATTGCAAAAACAGCTCCCATTGGGTCGTAGACGGACATGCTAGTAAAAGGCGTATCGTACTTTTCGTCTTTCAGCATTCTCTCTGCATTCTCCGCATAGAAGTCACAATTTCCTGCTGATTTTTCGACTTCACTAATTCCTTCAGGTAAAATTTTACCCATTTCATTAGTAATCAACAAACCTAACTCATCCTTCTTTGCTCTCAGAATACTAGCCAGTTTTTTCATTTTATCCGCTCTTTCCTGAAAAGACGTATTTCGCCAATTTTTAAAAGCACTTTCTGACAGTTTTAATTTCTGATTCAATTGTGCGTTTGTCAACACTTCGTGTTCCGCAATAATTTCTCTTGAAAATGGATTTATTGATTTGAATATCATTTTATTTTTTGTTTAAATTTAATGTTGCACGTTTAAAGTTCCTTGACAGAACTCCATTACGGCTGAACACTGATTACTCTTAATGGTTCTCGCTTAATTTAGTGTTTGGTTCCAAAGGCCAATACATCAACACCGAACAATTTCCGCTTCTAGGATCATCTAAATAATCAAACAAAGGTTCCACCAGAATGAATCCGCATTTGGTTTGAGCCGTAACAGTTGGGTCAATAATTTCACCTTTTATCAATTTATCACAATATTCCGCAATAGTCATTTGATCTTTTACTTTGTCATAACCAATAGGCATCCCAGCCGTCATTTGTCCTTTGCAACCTAAAGCTTTGGCAACATCCTGACGGGCATTATAAATTTCTCTTCCAATACCTTTTCCTTGGTAATCCGGATGAACAGAAACATCCAACCCATAAATCCAATCCGCTTTAGGGTCGTGTGTTCCCAACCATAAATCATCGGAAATATCCAAAAAAGTATGATGTCCTTTGTGGTAATTTTGAAGCAAAGTTGTGCAAGAAGCGATTACATTATCACCATCCAAAACAATAAATTGTCCCTCTGGAAAAATCTCCAAATGCCTTTTATATTTATCTTCAGTAATTAATTCTTCAGCAGACAAAGTAGGAAAAACAATTTCCTGTAATTCCGCTTGCTGTTTGGCATGTTCCGGCAAAGGCGTTTGCAACGTGTATTTACCTAAAATTTCTTTTTTCATATTCATTAACGATTTAAATCCTCACCGCAACCCTCTCCAAAAGAGACGAAAAGGAAAATATTTGTTTTTTGGAATTTGCTTTTTGTTAGCTCATATTCCCATAACTGATTAGTTTCAATTCCATATATTCTTTCAATCCTTCTGAACCGGATTCATGGCCTATTCCACTACTTTTCCAACCTGAAAATGGCAATTCAGTACCTTGAGGGGCCCATTCATTAATTCCAACCATTCCAAATTCAAGATTTTCGGCATAGAAATTAGCAGTTTTTATGTGATTGGTAAAAGCATAGGAAGCTAAGCCGTATTCAGTATCATTTGCCCATTCGATAACTTGTTCTTTTGTTTCAAAAGGAATAACAATCATCAATGGTCCAAACATTTCCGTTTTGATAAAAGATTGACTTTGTCGCGCTTCAATCAAAGCAGGATGCACAAAAAACCCTTTTTCAGCAGGTTCTCCGCCAATATGAATTATTGCTCCTTCGCTTTTCGCTTTTTCTAGCATAGCCAAGGAATGTTCCTGTTGTTTTTTATTGATAAGCGGACCAAGAAAATCGACATCACCACCGTTAATTCCTGTTTTCAATTTTGAAATATCATCCTTCACAATAGCAGTGAATTGCTCAAAAATGTCTGTATGAACATAAAACCGTTGTGGCGAAACACAAACCTGACCGCAATTTCTCAATTTTGCAACCAAGGCTTGATGAGCAATTACGGTAACATCTACATCTTTATCGATAATTACTGGCGCATTTCCGCCTAATTCCAAAGACAATTTAGTTGCCGTTTTTGAAGCGCCATCCATTAATATTTTCCCCACTCGGGTACTTCCTGTAAAGCTTATTTTTGTCAATAAAGGATTATCAATCATTTCAGTTCCGGTAGAAACTGGTTCTGTGTTGATTAAATTAAAAACTCCTTTAGGAATTCCGGCTTCGTGTATGGCTGTAGCCAAATTAAAACTCGATAATGGCGTAAATTCCGAACCTCTCATCACCACACTACAACCAGCGGCCAAAGCAGCTGCAACAGCACGTGCCGGATTGTAAGCCGGAAAATTCCAAGCCGTAATCACTCCCACAACTCCTACTGGCTGATAAATGACCATCGCTCTTTTATCGGCTCTATTCGTAGGAACTACTCGTCCGTAATTTCTTTTTCCTTCTTCAGCAAACCATTCGAAAAGATTAGCCGAAACTTGCCATTCTCCTCTTGATTCCAGCATTGGTTTTCCCGTCTCCAACGAAGTTTCTTTTGCAAAAGCTTCTACATTTGTCCGAATATAATTAGCTGCTTTTTTTAATATTTCAGCTCTAAAATAAGGTGTCGTACTTTTCCATTCTTTGAAAGAAGCATCAGCGGCTGCAATGGCTAACGTACAATCAGCAGTATTTCCAAAAGGGACTTTATCAATTATTTCTTCGGTAGCCGGACTTTGTACATCCCAAGTTGCGCCATCAATTGCGTCGCACCATGCTCCATTTATATATTGCTTTCTCATTTAAAAAAATTTAGTTTTTGGCTTTGATTTTTTTGTTATTGGATAACACAAAAAACATAGCTCCCTATTTATTAATATTCTATTATTTAAAGTATTTTAAACTTATATTTTCATTTAAAGCTTAAAGAGATTGAAAAACATATTAAAATAGACCAACCATATAAGGGATATAAGGACATATAATGTAGAGTTATTAACTGTTCAACTTAAATGAACTTATATTTCTTAAATGGTTAAAATTTTATTTTTAATATTATTAGTATAATATGATCTATACTACCATAATTATGCTTTCTCATGATAGTATTTCTTCTATTGTTTGTTGCAAAATAGATAAACCTTTTTCTAAAATTTCATCTTCTATAAATAATGGACTTAAAATTCGGATGCAATTTCCGTAGGTTCCAGAAGTGATTACAATCAATCCTTTCTCTAAACATTTATTGACAATGGCTTTTGTGGCATCACCATCAGGCATTTTAGTTTCTGGATTAAAAAATTCTATAGCCAACATAGCTCCCAATCCACGGACATCAGTAATATTTTTAGGATATTTTGCCTGCAACTGATTGAATCTATCACGAACTATCTTGCCCACTTTTTCACCAGCAGCATTGATATTATTTTTTTGCATGTAATTGATACTTGCTAATGAAGCCACGCAACTCAATGGATTTCCTAAATACGTCCCACCGATAAGTCCCGATTTAACAGCATCCATAATTTCCTGTTTTCCAATAACAGCACCAATAGGCATTCCCCCACCCATAGATTTTGCCCAAGTCGACAAATCTGGAGTCACTCCATAATGTTCAAAAGCAGCCCATTTTCCGGTACGACCAAAACCAGATTGTACCTCATCAAAAATCAAGAAAATATTATTTTCGGTACAGAATTTACGCAGGTATTGAACATATTTTTTAGAAGCAACGGTAAAACCACCTTCACCTTGTACTAATTCCAAGATAATTGCAGCGGTTTGACTTACTGAAACGGTTGACGAAAAAGTTTTATGCAACTTCATAATCATCAAATCATCGAATTCGGCTTCAGTCATTCTGGCGCTCATACTCGGTTTGTAATACGGAAATTCAAGACGATATACTTCAGGAGCATAAGGTCCGGCACCTTCTTTGTATTTCACATTGGATGTCAAAGTCATCGCCATCATCGTACGTCCGTGAAAGGAACCGTCGTAACATATAATTCCTGATTTCCCAGTTACGGCACGAGCAATTTTAATGGCATTTTCTACTGATTCAGCACCAGATAAAGTTAGCATTGCTTTAGTAGATTCACCGTGTGGCAAAATCTCACACAACTTTTCCGTTAAGTCTAAATATTGTTCGTAAACAGAAACATTGAAAGAAGCATGAATAAACTTCTCAGCTTGTTTTTGAATTGCTTCAATAATTTCGGGTACACCGTGTCCTGCATTATTTACCCCAATTCCTCCTGCAAAATCAATCAATTCTCTGCCATCGGCGTCAATAATAATGGCTCCTTTGGCAGATTGAATGCTGGATGGATTGAAAATTCCCAAAGCGTTTGGAACACTTTTTTTTCTTCTTTCGTATAATTTATCTGTATTATTCATTTTGCTTGCTTGATAATTTTGCTAATTCTAAATCGGGTTGCGCGAATTTGTAAATTTTCATATACATATTTGTTTTGGTATCAAAAACACCTTCCATCGCATGAATTTTATCTCCTAATAATTCATTCAAATGCTCCATATCCCGACACATAATATTGGCTTCAATATCATAATCCCCCGAAACAGAAGCCAAGAAACTAATTTCAGGCAACTTTGCTAATTCCTCAAAAATGGTTTTCATGTATGATTTTGGTTTAACCGAAATCAAAACACTTGCATAAGCATTAAAACCAATTTTATTAGGATCGACTCTACCAATAATTTGCAAAGTCCCATCTTCAATTAAGTTAATATAACGGTGTCTAATGGTACTCACAGCTACATTAATTTCTTTAGAAATTTCAGTAAACGACATTCTGCCGTCTTTTTGAAGAAGTTTCAATATTTGGTAATCTAATTCATCATCTAATGCACTCATTTTTTATTTTTTTTTAAAACGGTTTCACAGTTTAAAACCCTGATAACGTATGATTTTCTACTATTTTTTATATTTTAATTCTCCATTTACCCAAGTTTCATTGGCTTCAACGTTAGAAACATCGTCTAATTTAAATGGATTTTTATTCAATACAATAAAATCGGCATATTTCCCTGTGGAAAGACTTCCTTTTATATTTTCTAAATTATCCGCAATCGCACTTCCTACAGTGTAAGCGCGTAATGCTTCCTCAAAAGTTATTTTCTGGCTTTCGCCAATGACAAAGCCATCCATCGCTTTTCGAGTTACCGCCGTTTCCATATTAACCCAAGGATTAATCTCTTTTACCACGGGACCATCGGTAGATAAGGCTAAATTTATTCCGTTATCCAAAACCGTTTTGCATGGATAAACCACATCTAATAATTCTTCCGGCAAAGTGCTTTTGAAATTGTTTGCCAATTCGTAAATGAAAATGGGTTGCATCGCTGCTGTCATATTCATGTGTTTAAAATCTTTTATATTTTCATTTGATAAAAACCCAACATGCTCAATCCTGTGTTTTAAAGTATTATCCATTTTGAACAAATCACGATACACCTTCAAAGTCAAATCAACCGCTTGATGCCCAATCGCATGTGTGGCAACCGAGAATCCTTTTTCAACAGCTTCTTTGGCTGTTTGAAAAAACTTATCATAATCCAATCTCAAAACGCCTTTATAACCGTCAGTATTTTTATACGGAACATTCAATGCTGCTGTAGCCGAACTCAAGCCACCATCAGAAAAAAACTTCACGGTCTTTATTTGTAAAAATTCCGATTCATATTGTTCCGGTAAAACCTGAATTTCATCGCTTCCGTCTGGAATTCTAAGCGGAAAAACATTCATTCGCACTTTCAATAATCCTTCTTGGTCTAATTTAATGTAAGCTGCCAATAATTCCTCATTTGCAGCCGGATCAGTAGCGCTTGTAATTCCCAAAGTCAACAAATATTGATGCGCTTCCAGAATCATGTTTTTATATTCTTCGAAAGTAAATGGAGGAATAGTATTCATGATTAATCCCAAAGCTCTTTCGGTAAAAATACCTTGCAGACTTCCATCTTGATTTTTACGAATTTCTCCTCCAAAAGGAACTTCAGTAGCTTCATCAACTTCTGAAATTGCTATGGCTTTTGAATTGGCAATTCCAATATGAGCACAAGTTCTAATTACAAAAACAGGTCTGTCAGAAATAATTTCGTCTAAATCTTCTTTGGTTGGCAACCGTTTTTCTTCCAGTACCATTTCATTAATTCCACGAGCCATAATCCATTCGGAATTCGGATTTTTATCGGCAAACTCTTTTAATAATCTTTTGAATTCCACAATCGATTTCACACCCCGAACATCCAACATGTAGGTGCGAAGATGTCCAATTTTCCAAACATGAATATGCGCATCATTTAACCCCGGAACAACTGTTTGTCCATTAAAATCAAATTCATTGGAAAAAGAACCAAATTGATTTCGTAATTCAGTTTCCGTTCCTATGGCTTCAATTTTCCCCAAATGGTTAATTACCATGGAATCCGCTTTTGCAAAAGCAGGATCCATAGTAATAATATTGGCATTATATATCAGTTTAAAAGTCATAAAGTCTAATATCATAAAGTCTAAATATCGAACTAGTCTTTATGACTTTCGACTTTTAGACTTTCGTCTAAATTATTTTCTTTCGTTCAACACTTCTTGGATTGCATTTTCAATTACATCCAATCCTTCATGCAATTGTTCGTCAGTAATAACAATTGGAGGTAAAAAACGAATACAATTGGTGTACAATCCTGCTCTGATTAAAATCAATCCATTTGCGACTGATTTTTTGATTACTGCCATTGCAAAATCCATATCAGGCTCTTTGGTTTTTTTATCTTTTACAAATTCAACTACCAGCATCGCTCCTATTCCACGAACATCACCAATACAAGAAAACTTATCTGCCATTGTATTTAATCGTGTTCTGATAGCATCTCCCACATGAACTGATTTTTCTAAAAATTCCGGTGTGTTAATTTGTTTCACAGTAGCAAGTGCAGCAACCACAGCAATTGGACTTCCCGAATATGTTCCTCCAACTCCACCTAAATGAGGAGCATCCATCATTTCTGCTCTTCCGGTTACAGCACTAATTGGCAATCCAGAACCTATCGATTTAGCCATTGTTACCATATCCGGAATTACTCCGCTATGTTCAATAGAAAGGAATTTTCCAGTTCTTCCTGCTCCAGCCTGAACCTCATCGGCAATAAAAACAATACCATGTTCATCACAAACTTTTCTGATTTTTTCCAAGAAACGTTTTGGGACAGGAATAAAACCACCTTCACCTTGAACAGGTTCGATAATAATTGCTGCAACTGATGATGGATCTACATGTGAAATTAAGTTCTGGTCGAAACGTTCGATACAAAAATCTATATATTCTTCTTCCGTAAAATTATCCGGTTTGCGATATACATTTGGAGAATGAAAACGATAAATATCCTGTGCATAACTACCAAACCCTTTTTTAAATAAAGCGTATTTACTGGTTAAACTCAATGTCAGTAAAGTTCTACCGTGATAGGCTCCTTCAAAACAAATAACTGCAGGTCGCTTCGTATAATATCTTGCAATTTGTACTGCATTTTCTACCGCCTCAGATCCGGAACAAGCCAATAATGTTTTCTTAGGAAAATCTCCCGGAATAATTTTATTAAGTAATTCTGCAAACTCTAAATACGGTTCAAAAGTAGTTACCAATGCACCCGTATGAAGGTATTTATCCATTTGGTCTTTTATGGCATCAACAACTACTTGAGGTCTGTGACCCAAATTTACCATCCCAATTCCTCCAGCAAAATCAATCAATTGATTCCCATCTACATCCCACACTAAAGCGCCTTCAGCCTTTTCAACAACCACTTCGGTAGATTTTCCTAAACCGGCAGGTAAAGCAGCTGCTCTTCTTGCTAACATTTCTTTGCTCTTTGGTCCAGGAATTTCTGATACTTTTTTAATTTGAGTTCCCATTTTTTTTTATTTAATTATATTCTGAATTTTAATCTAACTTGTTATTCTTCTTTTTACAGAGAAATTATAAACTATAATTTTCATCGACCGGATAGTACATTAAAATACTGGCATATCCCGCTTCTGGGTCATTGATGTAATTGTATAAAATTCTTATCCATCTAAACCCTGCATTTCGTTGCGGTGTAATGGTTGGATCCGTAAATTCTTTTTTCTCCAATGCTTCACAATATTCTACAATGGTCATTTTATCTTTTACTTTTCCGTAACCAATAGTCATTCCTGCAATAATTTGTCCTTTGATTCCAAGTATTTTACACACCTCATGCCGCGCTTTATACATTTCTTTAGAAAGTCCTAAACCTCTGTATTCAGGCAACACGCCCATATCAATGCCGTACATCCAATCGCCATCCGGTATTTGAACATTAGTAAGCCATAAATTATCTGTTTCTTCCAAAAAAGTACTGTCGTGTTCCGGGAAATTGCATCTGAAAGTACTTGCTGAAGCTACAATCTTTCCTTCTTTTTCCACTACAACTTGACCTTCTGGAAATATTTTAATATGATTCGCAAAATGATTCCTGTCCAATATCTCCGATTGATGTAACGTTGGATAACATTGTGATTGAACATATTCCATTTCAATAACATCATCAAGAATTGCATTTCTTATTATAAATTTATCGTTTAAAATTTTTCTATTTATCATCGATTTAATTCTAATTAATTAATACAATTCTATTTCAGATAGAATCCTATATTTTATAATCAACATCAACTGGAAAATACATCAGTATACTAGCATATCCAGCTTCAGGATCATTAATATGATTGTAAAGTGGCTTTATCCACCTGAATCCCGCTTTCTTTTGAGGTGTTACGGTTGGATCAGTAAATTTCTTAATCTCCAATGTATAACAATACTCCTCAATTGTCATTTTATCTTTTACTCTGCCATAACCAATAGTCATTCCTGCTATTATTTGACCTTTCAATCCAAGTGATTTGCAAACTTCTTGCCTTACTAAATACATCTCTCTTGAAAGCCCCAAACCTCTATATTCTGGCAAGACTCCCATATCTATTCCGTACATCCAATCACCATCGGGTACATGCGCATTCGTTATCCATAAATTATCAGTAGTTTCTAAATAGGTTTTATCTGCAATTGGAAAAAAACTTCTCATAGTACTTGCTGAACCAACAACAATTCCATCTTTTTCGACTACTATCTGACCTTCAGGAAAAATTTTAATATGATTGATAAAATGATTCCTGTTCATTAATTCTAATTCATGCAAAGTGGGATAACACTGTTTTTGCACATACTCCATCTGAACAGCATCTTCTACCGTTGCATTTCTCACATGAAACTCATTGTTTAAAATGTCTTTTTTAATCATACTATCAAATTACATTATAAAATAAACCCTGCTATCAAATACATTATGGATGATATTCCAAATATTACTAACTGATATGGAAATTGTGAAATACCATGTTTCATCATATCTATTTTACAAGATTGTGCCGTAAGAACTCTATTATCTGAGAAGAAACAAGCTGCAGCTCCCCAAACAGTTCCAGAAGCCAACGCTCCTTGGGTTAGCCAAAAATCAGCTCCTATTGTCCGTGATAAAATAGCAGTAGTTGGAACTAAAATCGCATATATTCCCCAGTTTGAACCTGTAGCCCAACAAATCCATGCCACTAATGCAAAAACAACAAAAGGAAGTGTCGCACTATTCAACCAACTAATTCCTTGTAATTTCTCTGCTACAAATTCATTAAAGCCCAATCCATTTTGAACATCTTTCAATAAATAGGTCATTCCTAAAACCACTAATACGAAAGTGATTGATTCCATCCCTTTAACGAAGTTGTTTGATATTTTATTGAATTTAATTACCCCTAATACTAAATAAAACAAGTACGTAAAAACACAAGCGGTGGCTATTCCACGAAGTGCGTCGATACTACTGAAAATTGATTCAGAAGAAAAAGTTACACTACCCCAATATTCTGAATCATACGGATAAGGAAAAATGGTACACCAAATTAAAATAACTAAAGGCAAAATAAAATAGACTAGCTTCCCTTCTTTGGCTGGTTTTTTCTTAACTTTTATAACATCAACATCAATTACTTTTACACTTGCCTCCGCTTCCTTTATTGCTTTTGAGTCCGGGATTAACTGAAACACTACTAATGCCCCTAGAATTAAAGAAATCCACGCCGAAAAATTATAAGGAATTGTTCCTAAAAATGCTTCAATGGGACTTGTTATAACTTTTCCTGCACTATTTAAAACACCTCCTTCAATAGACGCTATTTGAGTTCCATAAAAAATAGTCCAAGTCGAAATTGGAAATATTATAGTCAACGGTACACAAACAAAACTCAAAACCAAGGCTAATTTTTCTCTTGAAACACCAAATTTATCTGTAATAGGTCTCATCGTATTACCAATAGACAATGCACTTAAGTAATCATCCAAGAAAAAGAAAAAACTTAGAAAATAAGTCATAATGAGCGACTGTTTTTTATTTTTAACATGATTTTCAGAATATTTCCCAACTGCATTAATTCCACCGGAAGCCACTAATAATTGTACAAATGCACCATATAATATACAAACTAAAATCACCCATATTAATCCTTGGTCATGTGCATCTCTAGAAATGGAGGAAAACATACCATCAAACATATTCAATGGAAAAATCATCCCTTCTCCTTCAGGAAAAAATTCTTTGGATCCACCTTGCATTGCCAATAAAACAAATCCCACAGCACAACCAATAATTAAAGGTTCCAATGCTTTTCTTGTCATTATTGCAACTCCTAATACAGTAAACGCAGGAACTAAAGCATGCCAATTGATAAAATAACAAAGTACCGCCAGAAAAAGTAAGGCTACTCCAATAATAGTTGAGATTGATTTCATTGATTTTGTTTTTGGTTAATAGAATAATTTAAATTGGTTAGTTTTAAACTTAAACTTAAAACTAATTTAAATACGTGTTGTAAATAAATTAACAATTAGGTTATTATTTTGTAAATCTAACAATATTTTCAACACTCACAAAAAATATTATTGTTTTTTTTGATAAAAAGTGTATATTTGAAAAACTAAAAAAGTAAAATCATGGCATTTGATGAAGTAAAAAACTTTATAAATGGAGCTTTTAAGTCTGGCAGCTCCAGCAAAATTCATACAGTTATATCCCCTTTAGACGGAAATGAATTGACTACTTTCAATGAATCTACTATGGAAGATTTGAATGAAATTATCGGTTTTGCTCAAAAAGCACAAAAAGCCTGGCAAAAAGTTACCTTAAAAGAACGCGTGCAAGTTTTCTATAAATACAAACAATTACTGGAACAAAACAGTACTGAATTAACCGAAATTATTTACCGTGAAAACGGAAAAATACACGGGGAAGCCAAAGCCGAAATTGACAAAGCAATTGAACTGACCGAATTTGCCTGCTCATTGCCACAATTTGTAAATGGAGAAAATATGGAAGTCAGCAAGGGAGTTTATTGTTCTTCTACTAAATTACCATTAGGAATTGTGGCTTCGATTGTTCCTTTTAATTTTCCAACTATGGTTCCGCATTGGACCATTGTAAATGCCATTGCATTAGGAAATGCTTTCATTTTGAAACCATCCGAAGCCGTACCAATCAGCAGTCAATATACCGCAAAATTATTGAAAGAAGCTGGACTTCCTGATGGTTTATTTAATATCATAAATGGCACACAATCAACTGTTGAGAATTTGTGTGATCATCCGGATATCAAAGCCATCACTTTTGTTGGTTCTACTAAAGTGGCAAAAATAGTATACCAAAGAGCCAGTCATAATTTGAAACAGGTTTTAGCACTTGGCGGAGCCAAAAACCATATCATTCTTCTTCCGGATGCACATCCAGATATGGCTTCATCAAATATTGTGGCTTCCATGAGTGGTTGCGCAGGACAACGATGTATGGCAGCGGCTACTTTAATAGCAGTAGGAAATTGCGATGCTATTCTAGACAAATTAATCGATGATGCCAATAAAATTCAATGCGGAACAACATTGGGTGCTGTGATTTCGAAAGCAGCCAAAGAAAAAATTGAATTCTATATCACCGAAGCCGAACAACAAGGCGCCAAAATCATTTTGGATGGTAGAAATACCATAGTTCCTGGGAAAGAAAACGGTTTCTATGTCGGACCAACGATTATTGACTACGCGACTGCCGATATGAAAATTGCGAAAGAAGAAATCTTTGGACCAGTTCTTACTATTGTTCGCGTTAACACGATTGACGAAGCTTTGACAATTGAAAATGCAAATCCTTATGGAAACGCCTGTTCCGTATTTACACAAAGCGGCGGTTTAGCAAATTATGTTACTGAAAATGCTTCAGCAGGAATGTGTGGTGTAAATATTGGTGTTCCCGTTCCCAGAGAACCTTTTGGTTTTGGCGGATGGAATGAATCAAGATTTGGTTCAGGAGATATTACAGGAAAAAGTGCTATTGGATTTTTTACCAAAGAAAAGAAAACGACAACCAAATGGAATCCTGAAGCGGGTACCAACTGGATGAGTTAAATCCTTAATTCAAGAAGTTATGTGGACTCCCCAAAGAAGAAGAGGATGGAAACTAAATAATAATTTGTATTTTTAATGACAAACCATTTAAAAATAAACAATTATGATACGAAAAGCTACTTTACAAGATTTGGATCAATTGACGCCATTGTTTGATCAATATTTGGTTTTCTATAAAAAACCATCTGATCCCGAAAAACACAAAACGTATTTAAAAGAACGATTAGAGAATAATGAAGCTATTGTTTTTTTAGCTTTTGATGAAGATAATATAGAAAAAGCCATAGGATTTACTTTAATCTATGTCACGTTCTCTTCTTTGGCATTAAATAAAATACTGATTTTAAATGATTTATTCGTTGATGCTACTATTCGAAAAAAAGGAATTGGAGAACAATTAATTCTAAAAACTGTTGATTTAGCAAAAGAATTAGACTCCGATTTAATTCGATTGAGAACCGCAAAAAACAACAGTACAGCACAAAGACTCTATCACAAAATGGGGTTCAAAAGAGACGAATATCTTTACAGCTATGACCTTGTTGTAAAATAAACTAAAACTATATAAATAACTCATGTTGACTAAAGAACAAATAATAAGTGATAGTAAACAATACAGCTTGTTTACTTGGGTTGCCCAAAAAAATGTAAATCCTATTCCAATCGAAAGAGCCGAAGGCGTTTATTTATATGAAACAGGCGGCAAAAGAATTATTGATTTCTCCAGCGGATTAATGTCAGTAAATATAGGTCATGGCGACCAGCGTGTTACAGATGCCGTAGTCGAACAAATGCAAAAAGTAAGTTACGTGACGCCTTCTTGCACCACAGAAATCCGAGCCAAATTAGCTAAAAAATTAGCGTCCATTTGTCCTGGAGATTTAAACAAAGCTTTTTTTACACTTTGTGGTGCTTCATCAATTGAAAATGCTATAAAATTAGCCCGTTTATACACCGGAAAACATAAAATATTCGGAAGATACAGAGGCTTTCACGGAAATTCATCCGCGAGTATGTCTGTGGGTGGTGATCCCAGAAAACAATATACGGACGCACAACAATCGACTAATATTTTTCACCTTGATGATCCTTATGATTTTTATGGTTTAAGCGATCAAGATGAAGAAACGAGATTAAAATGGAGTTTGGATTCTGTAGAAAGAATTATTCGTTATGAAGGCGGTCATACTATTGCGGCCTTTATTTTCGAAGGGGAAAGCGGATCTTCGGGTTGTCTTCATTATCCAAAAGGATATTTAAAAGGTATTAAAGCTTTATGTGAAAAATATGAAATTCTATTTATTGCCGACGAAGTAATGAGTGGTTTTGGGAGAACCGGAAAATGGTTCGGATTTGAACATAGCGGCATTGTACCCGATATGATTTGTATGGCAAAAGGGTTAACTTCCTCTTACCTTCCGTTAGGTTGCTTGATGGTTTCGGATAAAATTGCCACAAAATTCGACGATTCTCCTTTATGGCTGGGATTGACTTATAATTCTCACCCGGTTTCTTTGGCAGCTTCTTTGGCAGTTGTCAATATTTACGAAAGTGATAACTTGATAGGAAACACAATTAAAATGGGTGCTTATATGGAAAAACGCATCAACGAAATGCGTGCAGAACACCCTTCAATAGGGGATTTTAGAAACAAAGGATTATTGGGTTGTTTAGATGTTGTAAAAAGCAAAGAACCGTATCAATTGATGGCTCCTTTCAACGCTAATACTGCCGAAATGGAAGTGATGAATAAAGTGGGTGCAAAATTAAGAGAACTAGGATTGTACACCTTTGTGCGTTGGGGTTATATTTTTATTGCTCCACCTTTAATGATAAATGAAGAACAAATTGATGAAGGTTTAGCCATTATTTCTCAGGCATTAAGTATTGCTGATGAATATGTAATTTAGTTCATCTATTTTATATCATAAAAAAACTCCAAACTTTCGTTTGGAGTTTTTTATTCATGCACTATGTCCCGTCCTGAAATAGCGATACACAAAAAAGATCGTTATGGAAGAAAACATAAATTATGTAAAACGCACCCAACGCGATTACAGTATGTCTTTAAAGCTTCAAATTGTTAGA